>CAIVJV010000200.1 GCA_903906325.1 uncultured Gemmatimonadota bacterium | reverse complement strand
TGCCACTCCGGGCGGCGAACTGCCGACCGCACCCGACCATCGAGGGGGACGGCGAGCACCGACAGCCCTGTCCCGATCGCCGCACCCTTCAGATCGCCCCAGGTGACGATGGGCGCCGGCCGCACGGTCCCCGAATCCGTCGGGGCCTCCTGCGCCCGGAGCGCCACCGGGGCGGTCAGGCCAAGGCCGAGCCCGACTCCCGATCCCAGCATCAGGGGGAGAGACCACCACCACGAGGAGCCGAGGGGGACGCGCCGGCGTGTCATCCCCCCTAGTTTAGCTGGCAGCCGTGCTCATCCGCGACTTCGCCTCTCACGCCGACCGCACCGCCTGCGTCGCCCTCCAAGAGCTGACCTGGGGGGCGGGCTTCACCGAGAAGATCCCCGCCGCGATGCTCCTCGTCGCCGCCAAGACCGGGGGGGTCGTCGCCGGTGCCTTCGACGAGGACGGCCAGCTCATGGGATTCGTCTTCGGCGTCACCGGGCTCCGCGACGGGACGCTGATCCACTGGTCCGACATGCTCGCGGTCCATCCCGCCGCCCAAGGCCAGCACCTCGGCGAACGCCTCAAGGCCTACCAGCGCGAGGCCTGCCGGAAGCTCGGGGTCGAGACGATCTACTGGACCTACGATCCCCTCGTCGCGCGCAACGCGCATCTCAACCTCAATCGGATGGGCGCGCGCGTCGATGAGTTCGTCCCCGCGATGTACGGCGAGGCCACCAACTCGCCCCTCCAAGGCGACATGCCCACCGATCGCTTCGTGATCGCCTGGGCGGTGGACCCCGCACGCGACGCCCCCCCACTCGACGCGCTCCCACCCGATCTGCCACTCGTGGTGGACCACGGGGCCACCGAGGGCCCGCTGGTCGACGCTCCCGCCGTCGGGGTCCGCATCCCACGCGACATCACCGCGCTCGCCGCGCGGGATATCACGGAGGCCCGCCGCTGGCGCTTCGCCACCCGGCGCGCCTTCGCCCACTACCTCCCCCTCGGCTACCACATCCGCGGGTTCGTCGCGGACGCCGAGGGAGGGACCTATTGCCTCGTGCGTCGAGCCTCCTGATGCGCCTCGATCGAATCGTCCTCCGCGAGATCCGCCTGCCACTGGTCGAGCCCTTCCGTATCTCCTCCGGGGAGATGACGGATCGGCGGATCCTCCTCTGTGAGCTCACCGATGCCGATGGGGCGTCGGTCTGGAGCGAGTGCGTGGTCGACGACCTTCCGAACTACTCCGCGGAGACCCTCGATACCGCCTGGCCGACGATCGCGCGCGTCCTCGCGCCGCGGCTCCTCGGACGGACGCTCGGGTCCCCCAGCGAGGTCCACGCGATCCTCGAGGCCGACGTGCGCGGCCACCAGATGGCGAAGGCCGCGCTGGAGATGGGCGCCTGGGGGCTCGAGGCCACGCGCCAGCGTCTCCCCCTCGCTCGCCTCATCGGTGGCACCCGCGACGCGATCGCGACGGGGATCTCGCTCGGGATCCAGCCCTCGGTCGATCGCTTGATCGAGAAGGTGCGGGCCGCGCTCCTGGCCGGCTATCAGAAGGTGAAGATCAAGATCGCACCGGGTCGCGATGTGGCATGGGTGCGCGCGGTGCGCGAGGCCGTCGGGCCGGACGCCCACCTGATGGCCGATGCGAACAACGCCTATACCCTCGACGACCTCGATCATCTCCTCGGCCTCGACGACCTCGGCCTGATGATGATCGAGCAGCCCCTCGCGCACGATGATCTCGTGCGGCATGGCGTGCTCCAGCGACGCTTCCGGACCCCGATCTGCCTCGACGAATCGATCCCCTCGCTCGATCGCGCACAGGACATGGTCACGCTCGGTGCGGGCCGGATCATCAACATCAAGCCGGGGCGGGTGGGCGGGTTCACGAGCGCGATCGCCATCCACGACTTCTGCTTGAGTGAGGGGATCCCCGTCTGGTGCGGCGGGATGCTCGAGAGCGGGATCGGCCGCGCCTACAACGTGGCGCTCGCCTCGCTCCCGAACTTCACGCTGCCCGGTGATCTCTCTCCCAGTGCACGGTATTGGGCGCAGGATATCGTGACCCCGGCGTGGACGATGGACGCCACCGGGATGGTGCGGGTCCCGCACGACCGTCCGGGGATCGGTGTGGAGGTCGATGTGGAGCGAATCGAGGCGCTGACGGTGCGGCGCGAGGCGCTCCGCGCATGACCTCGTTCACACCCGAGGAACGCGAGCGCATCGTCGCGCTGCGTCGCGCGCTCCACGCCGCTCCTGAACTCTCCTGGCAGGAACACACCACGCAGCGGACGCTCCGCGCCGCGCTCGAGCAGGCGGGAATCACCGAGATCCAGACGGTCGCGGAGACCGGACTCGTGGCGACGATCCCCGGGCGCGACCCCCACGCCCCCACCGTCGCGCTCCGCGGTGACATCGACGCCCTCCCGATCCACGAGGAGACCGGACTCCCCTTCGCCTCACGACACGCCGGCGTGATGCACGCCTGTGGGCACGACATGCACGCCGCCTGGACGGTCGCCGCCGGGATCCTCCTCGCGCGCGATCCGGCCGTCGGCACGGTCAAGCTCGTGCTCCAACCCGCCGAGGAGGTCGGCGAGGGCGCGGCACGGATCCTCGCGAGCGGTGCCCTCGATGACGTCCGGATGATCTTCGGTGGGCATGTCGACTGGCGCTTCCGCGTCGGCGAGGTGGTCGCGACCGCGGGGCCGCTCGCGGCGAGCACCGACACCTTCACCGTGGTCTTCCACGGCCGCGGGGGACATGGCGCGCGCCCGCAGGACGCGATCGATCCCATCGTGGGACTCGGGGCCTTCGTGATGGCGGTGCAGACCCTGGTGTCACGTCGCCTCGATCCGGGGCTCCCGGGCGTGGTCACCGTCGGGGCGGTGGAGGCGGGACGCGCGGCGAACGTGATCCCGGAACAGGCCCGCGCCACCGGTACGATCCGCGCCACCACTCCCGAGACACGGACCCTCCTCGGGAACGGCGTGCGCCAACTCGCCGAATCGGTCGCCGCGACCCACGGCCTCCGCGCCGAGATCACGCTGAGCGAGGGCACGCCACCGCTCGTGAACACCGCGAGCGCCGCGGCGATCGCCCAAACGGCGGTGCGCGCCCTCCTCGGCGACACCGCGCTGCGCACCCTCGCCACCGCGAACATGGGAGGCGAGGACTTCGCGTGCTATACGGAGCGGATGGAGGGATGCTTCCTCCGGATCGGCACCTGGCACGAAGGCCGAAGCGCCGCGGGGGTGCACACGCCGCGCTTCGATCCCGACGAGGAGGCGCTCTTCGTCGGCGGCGCGGTATTGGCCGAGTGTGCACGGCGGGCGAGTGCGGCGCCCCGCTGACGCCACCGGGATCGCCGCCGCCGCGGGGATCCTCCGCGCCGGCGGGTTGGTCGCCTTCCCCACGGAGACGGTCTACGGACTCGGCGCACACGCGCTCGATGCGGGGGCCGTGCGGAAGATCTTCGAGGCCAAAGGACGCCCCGCCTTCAACCCGTTGATCGTGCACGTGCTGGATATCGACGCGGCCCGCGCACTCGTGACCACGTGGTCGCCGGTCGCACAGGCGCTCGCGGAACGCTTCTGGCCCGGCCCCCTCACGATCGTCCTGCCACGCCGGCCGCTCGTCCCCGACGTGATCACCGGTGGCGGTCCCACCGTCGCGATCCGTTCCCCCGCCCATCCCGTCGCGCGCGCCCTGCTCGAGGCCACAGGACTCCCGATCGCCGCCCCGAGCGCGAATCGCTTCACCGAGCTCTCCCCCGTGACCGCCGAACAGGTGGAGCGCTCGCTGG
>CAIVJV010000199.1 GCA_903906325.1 uncultured Gemmatimonadota bacterium | reverse complement strand
GTCCTCGACGCGGCCGCCGACTCGCGTCGTGACTATCGCTGCATCCTCGACGCGAGTGGTGATGCCGGCCTCCTCGATACGCTGATCCCGCGGCTCGCGCCGCAGGGGGAGGTGGTCCTCGCGGGCTTCTACAGCACCCCGATCACCTTCGCCTTCCCCGCAGCCTTCATGAAGGAGGCGCGGCTCCGCGTCGCCGCCGAATGGAAGGCCGCCGACCTGCACGAGGTCCGGGCGATGGCGACCGATGGCCGCCTCTCGCTCGATGGTCTGATCACCGATGTCGCCCCCGCGTCCGAGGCCGCCGCCGCGTACGGCGCCGCCTTCGACGATCCCCGTTGTCTCAAGATGGTCCTCGATTGGAGATCCCCCCAGTGATCCATTCCGCACAGCCCACGCCGGACGCCATGGTCCAACTGCATCGCGCGATGCGTGACGAGGCGGCGCAGGAGCCTGATCCCGTGTCGAGCGGCGAGGTGACCAAGGCCACGCAGATCATCGCCATCTATGGGAAGGGCGGGATCGGGAAGAGCTTCACACTCGCGAACCTCTCGTACATGATGGCGCAGCAGGGGAAGAAGGTCCTCCTCATCGGGTGCGACCCGAAGAGTGACACGACCTCCCTCCTCTTCGGTGGCCGGGCCTGCCCGACGATCATCGAGACCTCGTCCAAGAAGAAGCTCGCGGGCGAGGAGGTCACGATCTCCGACGTCTGCTTCAAGCGGGATGGCGTCTTCGCGATGGAGCTCGGGGGCCCCGAGGTCGGCCGCGGCTGCGGCGGACGCGGGATCATCCATGGTTTCGAACTCCTCGAGAAGCTCGGCTTCCACGAGTGGGGCTTCGACTACGTGCTCCTCGACTTCCTCGGCGACGTGGTCTGCGGCGGCTTCGGGCTCCCGATCGCCCGCGACATGTGCCAGAAGGTCATCGTCGTCGGGTCGAACGACCTGCAGTCGCTCTACGTGGCGAACAACGTCTGCTCCGCCGTGGAGTACTTCCGCAAGCTCGGCGGCAACGTCGGCGTGGCGGGGATGGTGATCAACAAGGACGATGGCACCGGCGAGGCGCACGCCTTCGCCGAGAAGGTCGGGATCCCGATCCTCTCCGCGATCCCCGCGCACGAGGACATCCGCCGGAAGAGCGCCAACTATGAGATTGTCGGGATCCCCGGGACCCAGTGGGGCCCGATGTTCGAGACCCTCGCCACGAATGTCGGGGAGGCCCCGCCGGTCCGCCCGAAACCGCTCTCCCAGGATGAGCTCCTCGGGCTCTTCGCGAGCGATGTCGTCGGACGCAACGTCGTGCTCGAGCCCGCCACCGTGTTCGACATGGTCGGACGCGATGACGTGCAGAAGCCGTCCCTCGAAGTCGTCTACGACACCGTCTGATCCCGATGCCCACCACTTTGCCCATCGTCGAGACCTCGACCGGCACCCCCGCGGGTGACGGCCTCGGGTGTCATGCGGGGGCGTCGCAGCTGGAGGCGGCGGCGCGGGCGGCGGGGAAGTCCGAGGCGCTGGATCGGTATGCGCAGGATTACCCCAAGGGCCCGCATGACCAGCCGCAGTCGATGTGCCCGGCGTTCGGATCGCTTCGCGTGGGGCTCCGGATGCGTCGCACCGCGACGATCCTCTCCGGCTCGGCCTGCTGCGTCTATGGGCTCACCTTCACCTCGCACTTCTATGGCGCGCGGCGGACGGTGGGGTATGTCCCCTTCAACTCGGAGACCCTCGTCACGGGGCAGCTCTTCGAGGATATCCGGGACGCGGTGCACCAGATGGCCGATCCTGCGCTCTACGACGCGATCGTGATCACCAACCTCTGCGTGCCGACCGCCTCCGGGGTACCGCTCCAGCTCCTGCCGAAGGAGATCAACGGGGTCCGGATCATCGGGATCGATGTCCCCGGGTTCGGCGTGCCGACACACGCCGAGGCGAAGGATGTGCTCGCCGGCGCGATGCTCAAGTACGCACGCACGGAAGCCGAGCTCGGTCCGGTGGCCGCCCCGCGCGGCGGGAAGAGCGACAAGCCGACGGTGACGTTGCTCGGCGAGATGTTCCCCGCCGATCCGGTGGGGATCGGGATGATGCTCGAGCCGTTGGGGCTCGCGGCGGGTCCGGTGGTCCCGACGCGTGAGTGGCGTGAGCTCTATGCCGCGCTGGATGGTGGCGTGGTCGCCGCGATCCACCCGTTCTACACCGCGAGCGTGCGAGAATTCGAGGCCGCAGGTCGGCCCATCGTCGGGTCGGCGCCGGTCGGACTCGATGGCACCGCAGCCTGGCTTGAGGCCATCGGAGCCGCCGCCAATGTCTCGGCCGAGCGCATCGATGCCGCCAAGGCGCGCATCCTTCCGGCGATCCAAGGCGCGCTGGCCGCGAAGCCGATCCGCGGCCGCATCACCATGAGCGGGTACGAGGGTTCCGAGCTCTTGGTCGCGCGGCTCCTCGTGGAGAGCGGCGCCGATGTGCGCTATGTGGGGAGCGCCTGCCCGCGCACCCGCTGGAGCGATGGGGACCGTGAATGGCTCGAGGCGCACGGGGTGCAGGTCCAGTTCCGCGCGTCGCTCGAGCACGATCTCGCCGCGATGGCGGAGTATGAGCCCGACCTCGCGATCGGCACCACGCCGGTGGTGCAGGCCGCGAAGGAGCGGACGATCCCGGCCCTCTACTTCACGAATCTCATCTCGGCGCGCCCCCTGATGGGGCCCGCCGGTGCCGGTTCGCTCGCGCAGGTGGTGAACGCCGCGATGGCGAACAAGGGACGCTTCGAGACGATGCAGGCCTTCTTCGCCGGGGTGGGCGAGGGACATGCGGCGGGTGTGTGGGAGGAGATCCCGCAGGACCGTCCCGAGTTCCGCGAGCACTACAAGCGGCACCTCGCCAAGCTGGCACGCCAGCGCAAGGCAGAGGAGATGGTCTGATGCTGGTCCTCGATCATGACCGCGCGGGCGGCTACTGGGGGTCGGTGTACGTCTTCACCGCGATCAAGGGATTGCAGGTGGTGATCGACGGCCCCGTGGGATGCGAGAACCTCCCGGTGACCTCGGTGCTGCACTACACCGATGGCCTGCCGCCGCACGAGCTGCCGATCGTCGTGACGGGGCTCGCCGAGGAGCAGCTCGGGCGCGAAGGGACCGAGGCCAACATGAAGCGGGCGCATGGCACGCTCGACCCCGAGCTGCCCAGCGTCGTCGTGACCGGTTCCATCGCCGAGATGATCGGGGGTGGGGTGACCCCGGAGGGAACGGGGATCCAGCGCTTCCTGCCGCGGACGATCGATGAGGATCAGTGGCAGAGTGCGAACCGTGCGCTCTTCTGGCTCTGGACGGAGTACGGGCTCAAGAAGGGGGTCCGTCCCAAGGCGACCGAGCGGGCGCCGGGGGCGAAGCCGCGCGTCAACATCATCGGCCCCATCTATGGGACGTTCAATACCGCGAGCGATCTCCATGAGATCCGGCGCTTGGTCGAGGGGATCGGGGCGGAGGTGAATCTCGCCTTCCCGCTCGGGAGCCACCTCGCTGACGTGCCGCGGCTCGTCGATGCCGACGTGAACATCTGCATGTACCGCGAGTTCGGGCGGATGCTCTGTGAGGCGCTCGAGATGCCGTATCTCCAGGCGCCGATCGGGTTGCATTCGACGACGAAGTTCCTCCGCACGCTCGGCGAACTCTTGGGGCTCGACCCCGAGCCGTTCATCGAACGGGAGAAGCATACGACGATCAAGCCGATCTGGGATCTCTGGCGGTCGGTGACACAGGACTTCTTCGGGACGGCGAGCTTCGCGATCGTGGCGAACGAGACCTATACCCGCGGGGTGCGGCACTTCCTCGAGGACGAGATGGGGCTCCCGTGCACCTTCGCCGTGTCGCGGAAGGCGGGGGAGAAGACGAAGAACGATCAGGTGCGGCAGCTCGTGCGCGAGAAGCCGCCGCTGATCCTCTTCGGGAGCTACAACGAGCGGATGTATCTCGCCGAGGCGGGGGGGCGCGGGGCGTATATCCCGGCGTCGTTCCCCGGGGCGATCATCCGCCGCGCGACGGGGACGCCCTTCATGGGCTATGCCGGGGCGACGTACTTGATCCAAGAGGTCTGCAACGCGCTCTTCGACGCGCTCTTCCACATCCTCCCACTGGGGACCGATCTCGACAAGGTCGAGGCGACGCCCTCGCGGTTGGCGCGGGAGATGGCGTGGGAGGACGAGGCGAAGGCGCTGATGGACGAATTGGTCGAGCAGCAGCCGATCCTGATCCGTATCTCGGCGGCCAAGCGGCTGCGCGACGCGGCGGAGCAGGACGCGCGGGCGCTCGGTGACGTGGTCGTGACGATGGATCATGTGTTGGCGTCGCGGCGGGCCCTGCAGGGGGTCGGCGCGTGAGGCAGAGGACGAGGCAGCATCACCGGGACTCGAATGGGCTCGGTTTCCCCCCCCCGTACCGCGCGGGTATTCGCGGGACGACATACCCACATGGAGGTGGCGTATGAGCAGCAATGGCGGGATGAACGAGGAAGACGCCCGGCGGTTCCACGGTCAGTTCATGCTCGGGACGATCTCCTGGGTCGCGGTGGCCGTCGTGGCGCATTTCCTGGCGTGGTCGTGGCGTCCGTGGTTCTGATCCACTGATCCACTCACTTACAGGAGGAAACATGCACAGAGTTTGGGTTAGTCTCGATCCGCACCAGGTCCTGCTGGGTACGGTCACCTTCGTTGCCGGTGCCGTGCTCGTCATGCACATCTGGGCGTTCGGTCAGTTCGGCTGGCCGAAGGACCTGAAGGCGAAGTACAACCCCACCGCGGTGGCGTCGGCGGTTCGCTGACCTCCCACGGAACGGCTGAGTCACCTGGGTTCGGGCGGCCCCCCCGACGTCCGCCCAGTGTGCTCGGTCGGGGATCCATTCCTTCTATAGGAGTCTCAGTATGCACCGCATTTGGTTGATGTTCGACCCGCGTCGCGTCATGGTCGCCATGACTGGCTTCCTTGGTGTGCTCGCACTGCTCATCCACTTCATCCTGCTCAGCTCGAACAGGTACACGTGGATCGAGAACGGGACCCTGCCGGCCGCTTCGGCCCCGGTAGGCACCTCGGCCCCGGTCGCTGCCGCCGAGATGGCGCCGCTTCCCGCGGGCCGGTAGGCAGTCCCGGGCTGGTGGCGCGGGGCCGGGGTGCGATCCGCACCCCGACCCCCCCACCGGACCCGTCGTCTCGTTGGTCGCCGGTCGCGTCTGCCGGCATGAAACGCACAGGCGCCCTCATTGGAGAGATTCGCGATGGCGATGCTCACATTCGAAAAGAAGTACCGGGTGCGCGGGGGGACGCTCATCGGGGGGGACCTGTTCGATTTCTGGTTCGGGCCCTTCTATGTGGGGTTCTTCGGCGTCACCACGATCTTCTTCACCGCGCTCGGGACGCTGCTCATCATCTATGGCGCCGCGATCGGGCCGACGTGGAACATCTGGCAGATCAATATCGCCCCGCCGGACCTGCGGTACGGGCTCGGCCTCGCTCCCCTCGCGGAGGGTGGGCTCTGGCAGATGATCACCCTCTGTGCGACCGGGGCGTTCGTCTCCTGGGCCCTGCGACAGGCGGAGATCTCGCGCAAGCTCGGGATGGGGATGCACATCCCCTGGGCCTATGGGATGGCGGTGTTCGCCTATGTGACGCTCGTCATCATCCGCCCCGTGCTCCTCGGCGCGTGGGGGCATGGCTTCCCGTATGGGATCTTCTCGCACCTCGATTGGGTGTCGAACGTCGGGTACCAGTACCTGCACTTCCACTACAATCCGGCGCACATGATCGCCATCACCTTCTTCTTCACCACCACGCTCGCGCTGGCGATGCATGGGTCGCTCATCCTCTCGGTGACCAATCCGAAGAAGGGGGAGCCGGTGAAGACGAGTGAGCATGAGAACGTCTTCTTCCGCGATTTCCTCGGTTATTCGATCGGGGCGATCGGCATCCATCGCCTGGGGCTCTTCCTCGCCCTGAACGCCGGTCTCTGGAGCGCGATCTGCATCGTGATCTCCGGCCCGTTCTGGACCAAGGGATGGCCGGAATGGTGGGGCTGGTGGCTCAATCTTCCCATCTGGCGCTAACGGAGATTCCTCATGCTTGAATACCAGAATCTCTTCACCCGCGTCCAGGTCCGGACCGCTCCGGATCCCGGGCTCCCGATCGATGAGACCTTCGGCCAGCGGTATGGCACAGGGGTCTTCAATTACTGGGCGGGCAAGCTCGGCGATGCGCAGATCGGCCCGATCTATCTCGGCTTCTGGGGGATCCTCTCCCTGTTGTTCGGGTTCCTCGCGTTCGAGATCATCGGGTTGAACATGATGAAGTCGGTGGGGTGGAGCCCCATCGAACTCGTCCGACAGCTCCCGTGGCTCGCTTTGGAGCCCCCCTCGCCGGAGTACGGCCTCAAGATCCTCCCCCCGCTGGAGCAGGGGGGGTGGTATCTGATCGCCGGCTTCTTCCTCACCTTCGCGATCCTCTCGTGGTGGATCCGGACCTATACCCGGGCGCGTGCGCTCGGGATGGGGACGCATCTCGCGTGGGCCTTCGGCGCGGCGATCTTCCTCTACCTCTCCTTCTTCTTCCAGCCGTTGCTGGTGGGCAGCTGGAGCGAGATGGTGCCCTTCGGGTTGCTCGCGCACCTCGACTGGACCTCCGCCTTCTCCATCCGGTACGGGAATCTCTACTACAACCCGTTCCACGCCCTCTCGATCGTGTTCCTGTATGGGTCGGTGCTGCTCTTCGCCATGCACGCCGCGACGATCCTCGCGGTGAGCCGCCTCGGCGGTGAGCGCGAGATCGAGCAGATCACCGATCGCGGTACCGCCGCGGAGCGCTCGGCGATCTTCTGGCGCTGGACGATGGGCTGGAACGCGACGATGGAGTCGATCCATCGCTGGGCCTGGTGGTTCGCCTCGCTCGTCGGGTTCACCGGCGGGATCGGGATCCTCCTCACCGGGACCGTGGTCGACAACTGGTACCTCTGGGCGGTGAAGCATGGCGTCGCACCGGCCTATCCGGCACAGAACGTCCTGACCCCGGAGCAGTTGGAGGCGCTGCGCGGCCAGTATCCGAGTCGTCTCGACAACGGCTTCCCGACCTACATCGTG
>CAIVJV010000198.1 GCA_903906325.1 uncultured Gemmatimonadota bacterium | reverse complement strand
GTGCGCACCACGACCGGCGCGGCGAAGTGATTGTTCGAACGCCACCGCATCGTCGCGAGCTCATCGCGCAGTTGCATGTAGGCGGGCCAGATGTAGTCGAAGAACTGGATCTCGACCACCGGCTTGAACCCGCGGAGCGCCATCCCGATCGCGCGGCCGATGATGTTCGCCTCGGCGAGCGGGGAGTTGTAGACGCGCGTCCCGCCGAACTCCTTCTGCAGGCCCCAGGTCACCTTGAAGACGCCCCCCTTCCCCTTGACCTTGCCGAGGTATTCCTCGCGCGAGACGTCGGCCACATCCTCGCCAAAGACCACGATGCGACCATCGCGTCGCATCTCATCCTTCATGCACGCGTTGAGGAGGTCGACCATCGTCGTCGGCTCCCCGCTGAATTGCGGGTCATCCTCGGTGTCGAACTGCTCGCTCGTGGGATCCACATCCGGTGAGTAGACGGCGAAGGTCGCGGTCTCCGGTGCGGGCTGTGGCTGCGAGAGCGCGTCGTCCGTCGCCGCGAGGACCTCGGCGTCGACCGCGGCCTGGACGGCCTCGATCTCCGCAGCGGTCGCATGGCCCTCGTCGATGAGCCATTTGGGGAACTGCGTGATCGGATCCCGCGCGGCATCCGCATCCCGTTCGGCGTCGGGGCGGTACATCACCTCGTCGTCAGAGAGGGAGTGCGAGTAGGGACGGATCACCTTCGCATGCACCAGCGCCGGTCCCTTCCGCTCACGGGCATAGGCCACCGCCTTCTGCAGCACCTCGTAGGAGGCGAGGAGGTCGCAGCCATCGACCTCTTGGATGAAGAAGTTCGGGAACCCGCTCACGAGCTTGGAGATCGACCCGCCGGCGGTGTTCACCTCGACGGGGACAGAGATGGCGTAGCCATTGTCCTCAACGAGATAGACGACGGGGAGCTTGAGGTTCGCCGCGGTGTTGAGTGACTCCCAGAACTCACCCTCCGAGGTCGTGCCGTCGCCGGTGGAGACGAAGACGACCTCGTCCCCCTTGAAGCCCTCCTCGATCCCCAGCGCCTTGGCACGCATCACCGCCTCGGCGGAGCCGACCGCCTGGAGGAACTGGGTCCCGGTGGGGGAGGAGGCGGAGACGATGTTGGTCGGCTTGTGGCCCCAGTGCGAGGGCATCTGCCGCCCGCCGGAGTTGGGATCGATCGCCGCGCCGACGGCCGAGTAGAGCATCTCCGCCGCGGTCATCCCGAGCTGGAGGCAGAGGGCGCGGTCCCGATAGTAGGTGTAGAACCAGTCGTGCCCGGGCTTGAAGACCATCCCGGCGGCGACGAGCACCGCCTCGTGGCCCGCGCCCGAGATCTGGAAGAAGATCTTGTTCTGCCGTTTGAGCTGGATCTCCTTGTCGTCCACGCGGCGCGACAGGAGCATCGTGCGATAGGCGGCGAGGAGCTGTTCCTTGGAGAGGCCGAGGGTCGAGCGACGGGCCTTGGCGGAGGTGGCCATCGGGGGATACCGGCTGACGGGGCAGGCGGGACCTCCCCATCGGGCGGGAGGGTCCGGAGACCATAGAAAATAGCATCGCGAGGGGCCTCGGCGGACGGGGGATGGCGGGACTCTTGCGCCCTTTCACGTGACGCTGCACTAATAGGGGCGTCATACCTGCAGGACGTCGTGGCCTGGAGTCACGACCCACCCCACGGGAGGCCTGTGACCGGTACCTTCGGACCGTCGCTCCAGCCGCAGTGGCCGTGGTCGCTCGACGCGACCGCGATCGGCCGCCTCCCCACCTCCACCGCTGACACCCCGCCCGGGCCCTTCGCCCCGCCGCGGGGTGTCGCCATTTCAGGCGAGGTTCGATGTCCGGTCGGCACCTCCACCATGTCACGCTCGCCCGTTCCCCCCGCGGGCTATCCCGTCACGCTCGCCGCGTGGAGCACCAGCAGCTCAAGCGTCAGGTCAAGCGCGCGACCTTTCGGGATTGTGGACGTCGATGCGTCTACTGTGGGACCTGCCTGGGATTGGAGCACGCCACCCTGGACCATGTGATCCCGCTCTCCCGGGGCGGGACGCATCACCCGGGGAACCTGGTCGCGGCCTGTCAGCCCTGCAATCAACTGAAGGGATCGCAACTCCCGCACGAATTCTTCGCGCGCTATCCGCTCGCCGGGCAGAACTTCATGCGCTTCGCGCGGGCGGTGCACCGGCAGCTGAAGCGCGGCGCCCGCCGCGCGGTCAGCCTCGCCTACGCGCAGGCGGCGTGACGCCGAGCTCGTCCGCGAGCATCGCGGCCTTCATCGCGGGACCCCAGGCGTAGCCGCCGAGGGTCCCGTCGCCGCGCACCACGCGGTGACAGGGCACCACGAAGCAGACGGGGTTCGCTCCCACCGCGCTGCCGACCGCGCGTGAGGCGCTCGGCGCCCCGATGCGTGCGGCGAGGCCGCCGTAGGTGGTGGTCGCCCCGCGCGGGATCTGCAGGAGTTCACTCCAGACCCGGCGCTGGAAGGCGGTCCCCTTCAGATCGAGGGCGAGCGCGCCGCTCCGCCGGTGGTCGAAGGCCTGCTTCATCAGTGCCGTGGTCCGCGCCGTATCCTCGACGAAGGTCGCCTCGGGGAACTCCGCCTTGATACGCGCCAAGGTCGCGCGCCGCCCCCCCTGGACGAAGGTGAGCCGACAGATCCCATGTCCGGTGGTGGCGATGAGCCCCTCGCCGTAGGGCGTGGGGTGAACGCCATAGCGGATCACCGGCGCCGAGCTCTCGCCGCGCGGCGTGCGTGGCATCAGTAATCGACCGGGCGGAGATAACTCTCGCCGATCGCGGCGCCGCTCACCATCGCCACCGTCGGGAGCCGACGCTTCCAGTGGGTGGAGTCGAGGCGTTTGGTCACGAGGCGGATCGCCTCGGCGTCGACGCCCCGCGCGACGAGCTCCGCCGCGCTCCAGCCATGGAGCACCCAGTTGAGGATCTCATCGGCCACGGCGTAGCGCACGCCGAAGTCCCCTTCGTCCGTCTGCCCTTCGATGAGATCGGCACTCGCTGGCTTCTCGATGATCGCCTGCGGCACGCCGAGGTGCCGAGCGAGGGCCCAGACCTGGGTCTTGAAGAGGTCGCCGATCGGGTTCACCGGCGGGGAATCGTCTGCGTGCCAGGTGAAGTAGCCGAGGAGGCGCTCCGTCTTGTTGCCGGTCCCGAGTGGGAGGGCGCGATGTCGCGCCGAGAGGTCGAAGAGGGTGATCATCCGCATCCGCGCCATGATGTTGCCGCGCCGCGCGGCATCGGCGTCGGGCTCCTGCGCGAGATAGGCGTCGACGGCGCCGGTGATCTCCATGGTGCGAGACTGGAGGCCGAGCTGGTCGATCACGAGCTGGGCATGCGCGAGTGAATCCGGGCTCGAGGTGCGGTACGGCATGCGGATCGCATGCACATGCTCCGGTCCCAGGGCGCGCGCGGCGAGCGCGGCCACCACGGCGGAGTCCACGCCGCCCGAGAGTCCGACGACGGCCTCGGTGAAGCCGCGGCGCTGGAACTCGTCTCGGAGGAAGGTGACGAGCCAGCGCTCCACCAGCGGTGCATCGATCGTGAGTGGGGGCGGGGCCCCGCGGCCGGCAGCCGCGGCCGTGATGACGGGGAGCGGAGGGACGCTACCGAGGGCCGGTTGGGCGATCGGGGCAGGCGCCCCCGCCGCGCTCGTCGTGGCGGATACCTCGGGGCGTGTGGCGATCGCCGGCGGTGGCGTCGGCGTCGACCCCCCGACCACCCGGTCGAGCTCTGGTCGCAGGAAGGGCAGCGCCGTCCGCAGATCGGAGAGGAGCGGCATCTCCGCACGCACGCGCCCGAGGTCGGCGAGGTCGATCGTCGCGGTGACGAGCGCCTCCTCGAAGACCGGGGCGCGCACCCGCACATCGCCGCGCGGGCCCGCGAGATGCGAGCCCCCCTGGAACATCTTCCCTCCCTCGCTCCCCACGAGGTTCGCCACGCAGCAGAAGACGCCATGCTCCTCCGCGATGTCGCGGCTCAGGCGCTCCCAGCGCGCGACGCTCGCGGGGCCGGGGACGGTGTCCTCGCGCGGGGCGGTCCCGCGCGCGGGCGCCGCCGCGAGGACGAAGACCATCTGCGCGCCATCGAGCGCGGCGATCGTCCCCGTGAGGGAGTGCCAGGCATCCTCGCAGACGAGCATCGCGGCGCGTCCCCACGGGGTGTCGAAGGCGCGGACGCCGTAGCCCCGCTCCACGAACCGCTCCTCATCGAAGAGGGCGTAGGTGGGGAGGAAGTTCTTGCGATGCACATGCACCAGCGCGGCCGGTGCATCGCCGCGGAGCGAGAGGTAGGCGGCGCTGTTGTGCAGGGTGCCGTCGAGCGACTCGTAGAAGCCGAGGACGAGATCGATCGGCGTGCCATCCGGGACGGCGGCGCGGTAGCGCGTCTCGATCGCCGCCCGGAGGGCTTCCGCGGTGAGGGCGACCTCGCGGACCCCCCCCTCGAGGAAGTAGCCCGAGAGGACCGTCTCGGGGAGGACGAGCACCGCGGGGCGCGGGTCGAGGGCGACCGCCTGGGCGAGGAGCGCTCCCACCCGGTCGAGGTTCCCCGCGAGGTCCCCCTTCCGTGGCCGGCACTGGGCAATCGCCATCGTCAGCATCCGTGAAAGGTGCCCCCCCGGCTCCCCAGAGGGAACGGGGTGTACAATTGAGGGTCCATGCGCGCCCTCCTCCTCATCCCCGCGTTCCTCTTGGCGACGGCCGATCCCGGTCGGGCGCAGGGGGCGCCGACGCCCGCCCCCCAGGGCGGCCAGCCCGTCGCGATCGGGGAGGCATGGCGGATCGTGCGGCCGGCGCAGTCCTCGCAGGTCCTCGCGCGCGACGGCACCCCGATCGGGGAGATCGGTCGGGAGTGGCGGACGAGCATCCCGCTCGCCTCGCTCCCGCCCTATGTGGGGCAGGCCTTCATCGCCGTCGAGGACCGCCGCTTCTACCAGCATGACGGCGTCGACGTGGTCGGCATCGCCGCCGCGGTCAAGGACAACCTCCTCGGCGCCTCACGCGGGGCGAGCACCATCACGCAGCAGCTCGTGGGGAACATGCACCCCACGCTCATCGATCGCACCGACCGCAGTCTGGGACGGAAGCTCCGGGAACAGGCGGCCGCGCGTGCGATGGAACAGCGCTACTCCAAGGCCCAGATCCTCGAGGCCTATCTCAACCAGATCCACTTCGGCCGGCAGTACTACGGCATCGAGTCGGCGGCGCGGTACTACTTCGGCAAGTCGGCGGCGCGGCTCACGATCGCGGAGGCGGCCTCGCTCGCGGCGATGCCCAAGGGGCCCGCGCTCTACGACCCCATCACCCATCCCGAGCGCAATCGCGACCGCCGCAACACCGTGCTCGCGCTGATGCGGGACCAGGGGTATCTCACGGCCGCGCAGTATCGCGCGGCGCGTGCGGAGCCGATCCGCACCGCCCCGGACCTCACGACCGACCTCCAGGTCCGCTACTTCCTCGACGTGGTGCGGGTGCGCCTCGAGCGCGCGAACATCCCGGTGGGGAATGGGGGCTATCGCATCACCACCTCCCTCGACCCCGCGTTGCAGCGCGGGGCCGTCGTGGCCCTGCGGGATGGCCTCCGCACGGTCGAGACGCAGCGTGGGTATCGTCACACGACCTTCGCCGATCGCCCGAAGGGATCGACCGACTATCTCCAAGGGGCGGTGGTCGCGATGGAGTCCGCGACGGGGGATGTGCGTGCCCTCCTCGGGGGACGCGACTACCAGACCTCCCAGTTCAACCGCGCGGTGAACGCCACGCGACAGCCAGGCTCTTCGTTCAAGCCGATCATCTATGCGCGGGCCCTGATGGACTCGGTCCCGCCGACGGCGATCGTCTCCGATGCCCCGATCACGGTGCGGTACGATCGCACGACCTACGCCCCACAGAACGTCGACGGCACCTTCCTCGGCGACCTGACGCTGCGTGAGGCCCTCGCACAATCGCGGAACCCGGTCGCGGTCCGTCTCTGGGAGCAGCTTGGCGCCGACTCCATCATCGCGCTCGCGCAGCGGATGGGGATCGATGCCCCCATCGCGACCTTCCCCTCGAGCGCGCTCGGCGCCTCGGCCGTGCGCCCGATCGATCTCATCGCGTCCTTCACCGCCTTCGCGAATCTCGGCGCCTCGGTGGAGCCGCGGATCGTCCTGCGTGTCGACGATCCCTCGGGGCGTCAGATCCACAGTGAGCCGGTGGTGATGAACGCGCCCGCGATGGATAGTGCCGTGGCCTGGGTCGCACGTGACCTCATGCGCGGGGTGGTGGAGTCGGGGACGGGGACGGCGGTGCGCCGCGCCATCCCCGCCACGATCCCGGTCGCCGGGAAGACGGGGACGACCGATGCCAACACCGATGTCTGGTTCATCGGGATGGTACCGCATCTCGTGGCGGGGGTCTGGATCGGATTCGATCGCCCGAAGACCATCACGCCGTCGGCTGCGGGGGGCACGTTGGCCGCCCCCATCTTCGGTCAGATGCTCGCCCGATGGGGCGGGCTCACCCCCGATGCCTGGGAGCCGCCGTCCACGGTGATCACCGCAGAACTCGATCGGGCCACTGGGAAGCTTGCGGAGCCCGACACGCCCGCCGACCGCCGTGTGGTGGAGCACTTCGTGCCGGGCACCGAGCCCGCACCGCTTCGGGTCGATGCGCGGCGACTCCTCCGCGTCGGGGCGCTGCTCGGCTTCTGAGGGGTGTGGGGAGCCCTGTCGGGGCCGCATCCGAGCGGTACCTTCTCCCGATGCGCGTCCTCTTCCTTCCGCTCCTGCTCCTCGCGTTCGGGTCGGCCGCCGCGCAGGAGACCCCCACGCAACGCACCGCCGCCGCCGAGGTCCTCGCTCGGCTCGAGGCGCTGCAGACCCGGATCGACGCGGCGGGGCTCGCCCGTCGGCTGACCACCGCCCGGAGCGCCACGCGTGACGCCGTGGTCGAGCGGGCACGTGAGCTCTGGGTCGCCGAGCTCCAAGCGATGTCCGATACGATCACGCGCGATCCGGAGATCGGATTCCAAGAACAGCGGGCGGTCGAGCGGCTCGTCGGTTGGCTGCGCGCGCACGATTTCGAGGTGACCGTGGGGGTGGCGGGGCTCCCCACCGCCTTCCGGGCCACGTATCGCCGAGGGACCCCGGGGCCGCATCTCGGCGTCATCGTCGAATACGACGCGCTGCGTGGGACGGTCCGTGATTACCACGGCGATCAGCATAGCGCGCAGGGGCCGATCGGGCTCGCGGCCGCGGTCGCGGTGGCGGAGTTCCTCACGCAGACGGGCACGCCGGGGACGGTGACGGTGGTCGGCACGCCGGCGGAGGAGATGATGCCTCCGCCCTCGAAGACGTTGATGCACGAGCGCGGTGTGTTCGCGGGGCTCGACATCGCGGTCCGATCGCATTCGAGCACGGACACGCAGCGCCCCGCACCGGGATTCGGCTCCTGTTGCTTGAATATCGATGGGGTGAAGTACGTCTTCAGCGGGGCCCCTGCCCATCAGATGATGCCGTGGGAGGGGCGCGACGCGCTCTCCGCCGTGGTCCGGTTCTTCACGAACGTCGATGGGATCCGCAAGAACATCCGACCGGAGGCCCGGATCCAAGGCATCATCACCGAGGGAGGCAAGGCGCCCAACGTCGTCCCGGACCGAGCGGTGGCCGACTTCTACATCCGGTACCCGGATGAGGTCTATCTCGCCCAGGTGCGGCAGATGGTCGATGATGCGGCCCGTGCCGCGGCCCTCGCGACGGGGACGCAGGTGCGCATCGAGCCCTACGGCAGCATGCGGGACGGGATCTCGGTCGGCGCCCTGAACGAGGTGGCCTTCGCCTATCTCCGGCGGTACGGGGCGACGCGGGTCCAGACGATCCCGCAGAAGCCGCAGGGGTGGGAGGAGACCGGGAGCGTCTCTCGCGACCTCCCAGGGGTGGGGTTCAGCGCCTACACGTCGAGCGGGGGCTTCCACACCTACGAGATGGAGGCCGACGCGCTCACCGAGATCGGCCACACCGGGTTCCGCCTCGATGCCATGGCGATGGCCGCCCTGCTCCACGACTTCGCCACCGATGCGGGGTTCCGGGCCAAGGTCCGCGAGGAGTTCACGACGACCCGCGCCCTCTTCAGCGAGTATCTGACCGCGTTGCGGTCGGCCTATCCTGTCCCGGTGGTGCGGTAGCGCCCCACCGCGCGTTCAGTACGCGTAGCCGAAGATGATCCCCATCTCGTCGGTGCTCTGGAGCCCGAAGCGGACGGTGGTGGCGGTGGTGTTGTTGTAGGTGACGATCGACTTGAGGCCCTGTCCGGGCCCGAGTCGCACCGGCTGCGGGAGGAGCAGGAAGGCGGGGTGCTCCCAATCGGTGTTCTCGTACACCACCTCGCCGTCGCGCGCCCCGCCGACGACCTTGATCACGAACCGCTCCCCGAGCCGATGGGTGTGGGAGGTGAGCGCGATGATCGTCGTCGAGTCGGGCACGGTGAAGGTCCGCTCGATCGTCGTGCGTTGTCCCGCGGGCAGGGTGATCGACTGGTTGGACCAGTTGAGGGTCCGGGCCACCTTCGTCACCTGGGCGAGCGGCATCGTATGGAGATTCACCACCGCCTCGCCGCTGATCGGGGCGTCGGTGTGGTTCGCGTAGTGCACGTTGAGGTCGAGTCCCGTGCCGGCCGGGATCTTGAGGGCGACCCCCGGCGGGAGATCGTACGCGAACTCCGACTGCATCGACCCGCCGAAGAAGACGTGATACCCCATCGTCAGCATGTTCGCCGTGTTCATCGAGCCATCGGGATTACGGATGTCGCGCACGGCGTCGTAGGCGGGGATCAGGAAGCTCGGGATCGTCGGGTTGAGGGTGTAGAGGACGAAGTGATGGCTGTTGGGCCGCATGCGGAAGTGGATGCGCCGCACGTAGAGATCGGCCGTCGTCGCCGCCCGCCGATGGACGAAGAGCTCCCGCTCGAAGTCCTTGGCGACGGTGAAGGGTTCGACCCGGAGTTGGATCCCCTCGCCGGCCGCCGGGGCGGCCAACGGTTGGAAGGGGGCCTGCGCCTGCGCGGTCTTGTCGGTGAGGAGGGCGAGATCGGCCACCTCCCCCCGACGTGGCGCGCCCGCGGCGATCCACTGGAGGATGTACTCCACCTGGCCAGCGGAGAGTGGGGTGCGTCCCTCGGGCATCACCGGGCCGAGGTCGATCGGAAGGGGATGGGTCGGCGCGAGGACGCGGAGGTAGAGGAGGGAGCTGTCCGGGCGTCCGGGCACGACCCGCTTGAGTCCGGCGAGTCGGGCGCCGGGATGGGTCGGCGTCGCGTTCACGAGCGCGTCGTATGCGCCCGCGCCGGTCAACGTGACCTCACCCGATCCCCCGACATGGCATCCTCCCGTCGCACAGGACGGGGTGAGGACGTCGTTGACGATGCGCGAGAAGCTCCCGTCCACCGCGACGGTGCCGGCGGGGGATCCCTCGCCGCAGGCGGCGACGGCGAGGGTGAGCACGGAGCGCGTCACCCACCTGGGCGGGCGAGGGAACCGTCTCGGCTGTCGGGGGTCCGTCATGAGAGGAAGATGCGAGCCGGGCCTCGGTGCCGACAGGGTGCCAGAAGGTCCCTGCCTCGACATCTCACCACCTCCCCTCGGACCTCAGCGCCAGGCATACTTCCTCGATGACCGCATCCACACGACTCGCCTTTGGGGCGCTCTTCATCCTCTCGCTCGCCTGCGGCACGAAGTCGGAGGTGCCGCCGCCCGCGGGGGAGACCGACACCCCGACCATCCAGGCCGCCCCTGGGGATGTCGTCCCCGATGGGATGCCAGCATCCGATACCACCCCGGGGGCCCCCGCCGCCCCCGCCGCGGGTGCGGCGCCTTCCTCACCCACGAGTGCCGCGAAGGGGGGCACGGTCATCGGGTACGACTCCGCCTTCGGCCCGAGCTATGCGCTCGATTCCGCGGGACGCCCCATCCCGATCAAGAAGCGGAAGCCGTGAGCGTGCGGCGCCTCCGCCCCCTCATGCGCCTGGGCGCGCTCCTCCTCCTGGGCGCGTGTCGGGATGCGACGTCGCCCGCGCCAGCGAACGAGACCACGTTCGACATCGAGCTGCGCTGGGTGGGGTCGAAGCCCACGGGGGCGGTGGCCGCGGCGTTCGACGCGGCGGCCGCACGCATCGACCAGATCATCCTCAACGATCTCCAAGCGGCGAAGGTCGGATCGAAGGAGGCCCCCTTCGACCTCACCAAGTGCAGCGCCTCCATGACGGGGACCGCGGCGCTCGATGAGATCGTCGACGATCTCGTGATCTACGCCAAGGTCGAGGCGATCGACGGGGTGGGGAAGACGCTCGGGTCCGCCGGCCCCTGCCTCACGCGGGTGACCGGTGGGCTCACCGTGCTGGGGATCATGCGCTTCGACAGCGCCGATCTGACCGACCTCGCGAACAAAGGGCGGTTGAATGCCGTCGTGCTCCATGAGATGCTGCATGTGGTCGGCATCGGGACGCTGTGGCGACGCAAGGGGATCCTCGCGGACAGTGGGCTCGCCACGGTGCGCGTCACCGGGCCCCTCGCGGCGTCGGCCTGCGTGAACGATCACGGGGGCTCGACGGCCTGTCCGGGGGGCGCGGTCCCCGCGGAGAACTGCCTGAACCTCGATCCCGCGCTGACCTGCGGGGCGGGGACGATCGATTCCCATTGGAAGGAGAGCGTCTTCCAGGGCGAACTCATGACGGGCTATCTCCAGACCAACAACCCGCTCTCGAAGATGACGCTGCAGGCGCTCGCCGACCTCGGTTACATCGTGAGTCTGACGTCAGCGGAGCCCTATACCGTGCCCGCCCCTCCGGCCGCCCTCACGTCTGGCGCATCAGCGGCGGTATGGACGCCCGCCGAGGCACTCACCATCCTCGGCCCACCATTGGCACCACGCTTCGTGGTGGACGACCTCGGGCGGATGAGTCCGATCCGCTCTCGCTAGCGGCGCGATCCCGTCCAGATCGCGACGAGTCCACACCCCTGCGCCATCCGGCCCCCGGCCACCCGCTGCAATTCCGCGGGGACGGCGGCGGCGCTGCCGTAGACCTCGATCGCCGCGATCGACTGGGCGTTGATGATCTCGTCGATCGACGCGAGGGATGACATCGGTGGCGGGCTCGGATTCCCGATCGCCTCCTCGTATGTCCCGGTGAGGCGCTGCCCATCGAGCAGGATCGTCATCGCGCAGGCGATCCCACGTCCCATCAGGACCGCCTTCCCGTTGTACGGTGTGACCTTCACCATGCTCTCGCCCGCGAGCACCTGGGAGAGCCGGATCGGGTTGCGCAGATCCATCTCCTCGGGGGTGATCATCCGCGCCGAGTAGGAGCCGCGCTGGATCCGCTCGACGCGGTCGTAGAACCCCGTCCGCGCGAGCGGCGTGTCCCGCCGACCCGCGATCGTCACCGGGTCAAGCGTGCGGGGGAGCGGGATGAGATCCACCACGAAGGCGCCGCTCTCGTTCCGGCGCTTGGCCCACCCGCTGAAGGGATCGAAGCCGATCCGGCGGACCTGCAGGTTGAGCGAGTCGACCCCCTTCATCGCGAACACGGCACGTCCGGAGTCGTCGGCGACGCGGCTCACCCCCTTCGTGATCTGCACGAAGGCGAAGGGGATCGCGTTCCCTCGCACGTCGGTGACCTGGATGGTGACGCGGTCGGGCTGCGCGTGCAGCGCCGCGCTGGTGAGCGAAAGACCGAGGGCGAGGGTCGCGAGGGTGACGAGCGAGCGACGCACGGATGAGGCTCCGAGGAGGAAAGTGGGACGGGGACCCCGCATCCTATCGCGAGGTCCCCGTCGATGATACTACGCCACGACCGCGAGCGGTTCCCCTGTGGTCCGGCCCGGCTCGGGGAGGAGGGCGATCGCCAGCACCTCCTGGAGCGATTCCACGAAGTGGAAGCGCAGCTGCCCACGCGCCTCCTCGGGGACGTCCTCCACATCGGCCTCGTTCGCCTTGGGGAGGATGATGTCGGTGATCCCCGCGCGGAGCGCGCCGAGGACCTTCTCCTTCACCCCGCCGATCGGGAGCACCCGGCCGCGGAGGGTGACCTCACCGGTCATCGCCAGGTCCTTCCGGACGGGACGGCCGGAGAGTTCGCTCGCGAGTGCCGTCGAGATGGCGACGCCCGCGGAGGGTCCATCCTTGGGGATCGCACCGGCGGGCACATGGATGTGCGTCTCCACCGCGCCCAAGCGCGTGCGTGGGATCCCGAGCTGCTCGGCGTTCTTGGTGACGAAGGTGAAGGCGGCGCGCGCCGACTCCTTCATCACATCGCCGAGCTGGCCCGTGAGGATCAGTGAGACCGGGGCGCCGCCCTCCCCGCCGGACGGCGCGGCGATCGAGCGGACCGAGGCCTCGACGAACATGATGTCGCCTCCCATCGGCGTGTAGTACATCCCGGTCGCGATCCCCACCTCGTGGGCGAGGTTCGCCTTCTCGGGGTGCACCTTGGGCCGACCGAGGAGCTCGCGCACCTCGTCGGCGGAGATCACGCCGTCCGTGGTGGGATCGACGCCTTCCTTGGTCGCGATGCGGCGCGCGACCTTCCGCGCGACCTTGCCGACCTCGCGCTCGAGCTGTCGCACCCCGCTCTCGCGGGTGTACTGGCTCACGAGCGAGGCGACCGCCTCATCGCTGAACACGACCGCCTTGTCGCCGAGGCCGTTCTCCTCGAGCTGTCGCGGGATCAGATACTTCTTGGCGATCTCCTGCTTCTCGCGCTCGGTGTAGCCCGCGAACTCGACGACCTCCATGCGGTCGAGGAGGGGCCCCGGGATGTTCTGCACGTAGTTCGCCGTCGCGATGAAGAGCACCTCGGAGAGGTCGAAGGGGACCCCGAGGTAGTGATCGGTGAAGGAATCGTTCTGCGCGGGGTCGAGCACCTCGAGGAGCGCGCTCGACGGATCGCCCTGGAACGACTGGCCGAGCTTGTCCACCTCGTCGAGGAGGAAGACGGGGTTCTTGGTCCCGGCCTGCTTCATCCCTTGGATGATGCGTCCGGGCATCGCCCCCACGTAGGTGCGGCGGTGGCCACGGATGTCGGCCTCGTCGCGGGCGCCACCCAAGGCGACGCGCACGTACTCGCGCCCGAGCGATTGGGCGATGGACTTCGCGATCGAGGTCTTGCCGACGCCTGGCGGGCCGGTGAAGAGGAGGATCGGCCCCTTCGCCATCGCGCGCGCCTTCTTCGACTTGGTCTCGGCGTCATCGGTCGACTCGGTGGCCGCGGCCTGCGCCGCGCGGAGCTGCCGCACGGCGAGGAACTCGAGCACGCGGTCCTTCACATCGCTGAGGCCGTAGTGATCCTCGTCGAGCTGCGTGCTCGCGCGGTTCAGGTCGAGCTGATCGTCGGAGACGGTGTTCCACGGCAGCTCGGCGATCCACTCCAGATAGGTGCGGATGACCTGCGCCTCCATGGACTCGCGGCCGGCGCGCTCCAAGCGGCCAAGCTCGCGCTCGACCTCGGTGCGGGCCTGCTTCGGGAGGTCGAGTGCCTCGAGCTTGGCGCGGAGCTCCTCGATCTCCTTGGCGGAGTCATCGTCGCCGAGCTCCTTCTGGATCGCCTTCATCTGCTCGCGCAGGAACATCTCGCGCTGGCGCTCACCGAGCTCCTCCTGCACCTGCGTCTTGATCTCCTCCTGCGCCTCGAGGAGGGAGATCTGTCGCTGCACATGCACGAGGACCTTCCGGAGGCGGTCCTCGATGGAGAGGGTCTCGAGGAGTCCCTGCTTCTCGGGCACCGGGAGCTCGATGTAGCCGGCGACGAGGTCGGAGAAGCGCCCCGGCTCGGTGACGGAGTCGAGGACCTGGTGCACGACCTCCTCGGGGAGGCCGCGTCGCTCGCCGAGTTCGGCGGCGCGCTCGCGGATCTCCTTATGGAGGGCGACGAAGGCGGGATCCTTCTCCTCGACGGGGGCGAGCTCCTCGACGGGGACGATGACCGCCGAGAGGTAGCCCTCGGTGGTGTTGTACTGGAGGGAGGTGGCGCGCTGCTCTCCTTGGAGGAGGAGTTGCACCCCGCCCAGGCCCCGCTGCACCTGCCCGATGCGGGCGATCACGCCCATCGAGTAGAGGATGTCGGGGTCGGGTTCCTCGGTGTTGTCGCGCTGGGCGACGGCGAAGACGAGGCGGTCGCCCTTGAGGGCGGCTTCGATGGCACGCAGGGTCCCGGGCCGGCCCGCCGCGATGGGGGCGGTGAGGCCGGGGAAGATCACGGTCCCCCGCAGGGGGAGGACCGGGAGGGTCTGGCGCGTGCTCACGATGGGGCTGCTGGTCGGAACGGGAAGGTTGGTTTCCATGTCAGACCCTGGGGTGCAAGGTCTGTTCCGTGTGGAATTACGACAGGGTGGCGGTGGGCGCTAGGGAAGGCGCCGAAATGGCATGGGGAC
>CAIVJV010000197.1 GCA_903906325.1 uncultured Gemmatimonadota bacterium | reverse complement strand
CCTCACCGATCAGATGGCTCTCGAGGAAGTCGTCGAAGTGCGGCGAGAGCGGATTCCCCGACTGCCCGAGATGGCGACTCAACGTGAAGCCATCGACATCGGCCCAATCGAGGACGAAGCGCATGCTCGCCCCCGCGATGGTATGGAATCCGCGCCGCTCTTCGTCGAACTCGACGAACGCCGCATCGAGCGTCGCCGCATCCCCGCGCGAGCTGTACGGCCCACGGGTGAGCCCGAGCCACCGATCCAGCACCCCGACGACCGCGAGCGGGTGCCGGATCGTCAGCGTCTGCACCGCACCGAAGGGCCTCGCCCACCGCTCGGCGAGCGCCTTCCGCATCGCGACCGTCGCGACGTCACGCCGCGTCTCTCGCGCCGGCGTCGTGCGATCGTCCATGAACGCCCCTGCGCTGTCCTCGAGCGCGACGATCACTAGATGCCGCGCCTTCGGCCAGTCGTCCCCCAACTCATCACGGAAGACCGCCTCGGGGAGATGGTGCCACCAATAGGCGAAGAGCGTCGCCGCGGTGTCGGTCACATGCATCCGCCCCTGCCAATAGCGCAGATGCCGGACCGCCGCGGTATCCCCCGCCGACTCCGCTCCCTCGATCGCGAGCCCACGCCACCGGAGCCCGATCCCGGAGACGATGTCGCGCTGCATCGTACGCATCGCCTCGGCGTTCGTCGTGCGCGGCGTCGGGATCCCCGCCCCCGTCACCGCATCGAGCAACTCCGTCGCGCGTGCCATCCGCGCCACATCATAGAAGCCCGGGATCGGATACGGGGCCCGCGCCCCGACCACCTGATTGTTCGTGCTCGCGAGCCATCCCTGCGCAGGATTCAGCGCGTACGGTCGCTCGGCGAGCGCGCGATACCCTCTCCACTCGGCCTTCGGATCGACCCCCGACTGCGGGACGAAGGTGTCATACCCGTCGCGGATTGGGATCGGCGTCCCAAGTTGGTACCCGATGTTCCCCGCGCGGTCCGCGTAGGTCCAGTTCACGCTCAGCGCACCAGTGCTCGTCACCGTGCGGCGGAAACCTTCGAAGTCGGTCACGCGCATGAGCTCGAGCGACCCCACCGACACCGCCCAGGCCGGGAAGTCATAGCCAGCCCAGTGCTGCACTCGCGCCGAATCGCCACGCAGCTCCATCACCGGGCCCTTCGGCGCACGCAGGATCCTCTCGACTCGGGGCGCCTCTCCCTTCACCGCGATCGACTCGACCTGAGCGATCAGCGCCTCCGACCCGCGCACCGTCGTCACCTGTGTCCTGTCCCCTGACAGCTGACACCAGCTGTCATCCACCAGATCCACCGGCGCGACGGTGAAGGCCCAACTCACCTGCCCATTGTGCCCCATCGAGATCGACGGGATCCCAGGGGCCGAGACACCGACCGCCTCGAGTCCCTCCGCCGAGTGGAGCCCGACCGCGTACCAGAGTCCGGGCGCGCTCGAGAGCTCGAGATGGGGATCCGAGGCATGCAACGCCGCCCCCGACACTGAATGCGTGGGTGCGACCACCCAGCTGTTCGACGCCTTGGTGAGCTTCGGCACCGCACGCGCGATCTCCGGCACCGTGGGCGCCGACCAACGCTGCACCAGATTCGCGAGCCGCCCCGCATCACCCCCCAATCGCTCATAGATCGCGCGATGGTCTGCCGTACGATCCATCAGCGTCACCGCGAACCAGCTCTGATAGAACCCAACGACGGCGACATCCTCGACCGTCCAGGGCTGGGGGCGGAAGCCGAGCAACACGAACTCCGGGGGCAATGGCTTCGCCTGTGCGATCCAAGTGTTGATCCCCGCCACATACTCCGCGATCTGCGCGCGCGCTGCCGCCGGCATCGTCGCCGAGTCGCGTGCCACCTGCCAGGCGAAGCCGAGCCGGCGCTGCTCGAGGTCGATCGCCGCCGCCTGCTCCCCGAAGAGTTCGGCCAACTCCCCGCGCGCCATCCGGCGGGTGAGCTCCATCTGGAAGAGCCGCTCCGCCGCGTGGAGCCACCCGAGGGCGAAGCGCGCATCGGCATCGGTCTGCGCCCAGACCTGCGGGACGCCGCGCGCATCGACGAGGATCTCGATCGGTGCCGAGGGACCCGCCACGACGGTCTCCCCGGCGAGTGGGGCGACGGAACGGGCGAGGTAGCGCCGGCCACCCACCCAAGCGGCGACAAGGAGGAGGGCGAGCGCGACCAGGGTGATCGCGCCGACTCGGAGGAAGGTCTTCATCCCCCTAAATTAGGGGAGATTCCCTCGGCTCACCTTTCGCTGCCTCTCGCCATGTCGCTCCGCTCGCTGCGCACCGCCGCCCTCGCGCTCGTTCTCATCACGCCGTTCGGCGCCATCACCGCCCAGGGGGCCAAGCCGGCACCGGCGGGAAGTGCGGCGGCGCCCACCGCCAAGCCGGCGGCCGCCATCCGTGACCTCGCCGGCACCTGGGACTTCTCCGTCGTCACGGAGAACGGCACCGGCACCCCGGTGATCGTGATCAAACAGGAGGGGGCGAAGATCACCGGGACCTACGAGTCGGGCCGGTTCGGCGTGCGCGCGATCAGCGGCGCGGTCAGCGGCGACACCCTCCGCTTCGTCCTCGCCCCGGCGAGCGAAGGGGGCGTGGCGCTCACCTACGTCGGTCGGATCCTCTCCGCCGATCTCGTGAAGGGGGAGGTCGACTTCCAGGGGATGGGGAGCGCGTCCTTCACCGGCACTCGGCGCCGCGCGCCGTAGGCGGCGCCCCGGGCGCGCCCTGACCTACCGCGCCTTCCCGCCGAAGTTGTAGACGAAGTTCACGAGCGGGAGACAGCACCCCGCCTGCCCGAATCCGCCGAGCCCGAGGTCGGCGGAGATCCGCTCCCCGATGAATCGCACCCCCGCGGTGGCGAGCACGCTCGACGCGCTGAGTGGGAGCCAGTTCTCCGTCACGAGCTTCACGCGCCGGCTGATGCGCTGCTCCCCGCCGATCACGAGCACCGGGTTGCTGCTCAGATCGGCGTCGGACCAATCGGTGAAGTAGCCCCACCCCGCCCCGGCGGTGATCGCGCGATCCGGCGTCCCCCAGGTCCCCACGCCATAGACGATCCCCGCGCTCCCCCCCTCGATGCTCTCGGGGACGACGAAGCCGAGCATCCCGATTGCGTAATCGGCCTTGGGGCGCTGCAGCACCGTGTACTTGGGGGCGAAGTAGAGCACGCGCCCGATCGCCTCGGGGACGATCGGTGTCCCACCGGCGATGGTGAACTTGTCCGTCACCCCGTACGCCGCGAAGGGGAAGAAGAGCATGAAGCTCGAGATGTACCCTTCGCCCTTGGGGAGCGGCCGCGCGGTGGAGGTGAAGAGCAACCGGGTGAGGTTCGGGTCCGCGCTCCAATACGCCGCCCCCTCGCCGCGCCCCGTCGCGACGCGCATCCGCTCCACCTGCGCGCGCTGGACCTCGACCCGCGTCCCCGAGGGGGTGACGATCACCAACCGCTCGGGGCTCTG
>CAIVJV010000196.1 GCA_903906325.1 uncultured Gemmatimonadota bacterium | reverse complement strand
GCTCGCCTGGCCAGTGAAAAACGCAATAAGAAGAATTTTTAAGATATTAAATTTAATTTTCATTGGGATATATCTTTCCGCTCAGGTTGTGTATGCAGGTGTTAATGACCGTTTGTCTTGAAAAACCAAATTTACTTATATAAAATTACTTTTGTGAAGCAATTCGAGGACGCTGCTGACTCTCTGGCGCGATTCGATGCCGCCGTGACTGCCGCCCCCTTCGGTGCGGCGATCGTCCTGCGCCTCCTCTGTACCGCCCAGCTGACCACCGGCACACGCGAAGCGCTGCACCGATTCCTCGCCGCCGAGGCCGATCCATTTCATGACGCCGCACTCACACCGACCGAGCGGGGCATCCGTGATGGCCTCGTGGAGGAGGAGCGCCGCACACGGAGCGGGGGACTCCCTTCGCTGACACGACTCCAGCTCCTCGATCCCGCCCTCGAAACGTACCCCGCCGCTGACCGACTGGAAGCCGCGCTCCGCCCGACGGAGGCGCGCGCCGTGCTCGATCGGCTCCTCGATATCGCCGCGTGGGCGCCGTCCCGCGCGGCGGGGGAGTGTCTCGCCGCGCTCACGTTGGTCAGCGCTGGCCGGACCGATCATCTGATCCTCTTGCCGTTCATCACCATGGAGGATGACGACGCACGCGCTGCCGCTCTCGACGCCTGGCGCGCGGGTGACGAGGCGCCGTGGCGCACCCTCGCACTTACCTCGCTCCTCTCCCGTCTGGCGACGCTTCACGAGGCGCTGCGTGCCATCACGGCGGGCCAGTCCCGCGAAGATGATCGCCTCACCGCCCTCGGCCGCGCCGCCGTCACCACGCGTCCGGCGCTCGCGCTCCTCCGCCGGAACGTGCTCCTCACCATGCCGATCCTCGCCGAGGACCTCGGCTGCTCCCGCCCCGCCGCCCAGCAGATGCTCGACCGACTCACCTCACTCGGCGTGGCCCGGGAGCTCACCGGTCGAGGGCGTGATCGGGTCTGGGGCTATGAGCCCGCCATCGGACGCCTCGGCGCAGCGCTCGAGTAGGGAGACGAGTTCGGCGCAGATCGTGCGGCCGCGATCCTCGCTGTACCAGCGCCGTTGCTCCCGGTAGCGATCGGCAGGCGCCATCGCCTGTGCGGCGGCGGACATCACCCACGACTGGAGGGCGTGTGGACGGGGGCCCCACCACCCCCGCTCGATCCCTTGGTCATCGAGGACGAGCACCACGGGAATCGACCGCGAGCGCCCGTTGGTGAGATGCTGGTCCATCAGGTCGAGATGCTGATCGCGATCGAGCAGACGCAGGGAGAGGAGCGGCGAGGCCGCGCAGAGTGCGTCGACCCAGGGCTCGATGTTCACCGCGTCCGAGCACCAGTCGGCGCTCAGGACGAGGAGGTGCCAGCGGCGGCCGAGCGCCGTGACGCGGGCGACGTTCTCCGGCGCGACCTCGGCGCGACCGCGGATCGACCGCTGGAGGTCGGCGAGCTTGGGTTGGGTCGAGGCGGTGAGCCAAGCCTCGAAGGGGAGGCCCTGCCGGAAGCGATCGAGGAGCGAGGTCATCCCTGAAATCTGATGGGGGCGCACCGTGACGCACCCCCCTCGCGACTCGTTTTCCTGGTGTATGTGGTTCCGTCGCACTGGGCTCCTCCTGACCTCGCTCGCGCTCGTCGCCTGCGGGGCGCCGCGCGCGCCCCTCGCCCCGCGCGAGGGGCCCGAGGCCGCCTATCTCCGTTCCCGCGAGTTGGTCATCCCGGTCAAAGGGGTCGAGCCCGACGCGCTGCGCGATACGTTTGGGGCCGCGCGGAGTGGTGGACGCGTGCATCAGGCGGTCGATATCATGGCGAAGAAGGGCACCCCCGTGCTCGCCGCCGATGATGGCTATGTGCTCCGGGTCGGCCGGAATGACTTGGGGGGGAAGGTCATCTACTTGAGCGACCCCAAGCGGCGTCTCGTCTATTACTATGCGCATCTCGACACCCAACGCCGCGGTCTGCGTGAGGGGAATCGGGTGAAGCGCGGGGATCGGATCGGGACGGTGGGATATACGGGGAACGCGACCAAGGACGCTCCGCATCTCCACTTTCAGGTCTTTCGGATGGGCCCACCGGAGCGCTGGTGGGAGGGGGCGGTCCTCGATCCGCTCCCCAATCTCTTACGGGCTGGGGGCAACTGAGATGGCGATGACGGGGAAGGAGCGGGCCGCGCTCCGATCAGAGTGCAATCAGCTACGTCCCACCGTACACATTGGCACCGAGGGACTCACCCCCGCGTTGACCGCCGCGCTCGACGAGGCGCTGACGGCGCGCGAACTCGTGAAGGTCCAGCTCAACAAGAGCGCCGAGGTCTCGGCTAAGCAGGCCGCGAACGATCTCGCGGGGCGGGTGAAGGCCGAGGTGATCCAGACCATCGGCCGGACCGCGACGCTGTATCGGAAGAATCCCGCGTTGGTGCGGAAGGCGGGGACGTTACCGCCGTGGCGGTAAGGTCGCCACGAGATCGACTGGGCTGAACGCGAGCGTCTACCCGCGTCAGTCCGTCTCGCTCGGCTCTTCCTCGAGCTCCGGCGCCAAGAGCTGCGCCGCCCGTGTCGCATCCGGCATCTCGATCTGCTTGAGACTCCGCTCCATCACCCGCGTCCGGCGCCGGCCATCCTCGAGTGCCTTGGTCGCGGTCAGCATGTTCTTCTCGACCTTGTCGATGACCTCGTTGAATTTCCGGAACTCCATCCGGACGACGCCCAGGAGGTCGCGGATCTCCCCGGCACGCTGCTCGATGGCGATCGATTGGAAGCCGACGCGGAATGAGGTCAAGAGCGCGGCAAGGGTGGTCGGGCCAGCGAGATGCACCTGATAGACTCGGAGGAGCTCCTCGACCAGCCCGCCCTCGCGCACGACCTCGGCATACAGCGATTCCGTCGGGAGGAAGAGCACCCCGAAGTCGGTGGTCGTCGGCGGATGGATGTACTTGTCGCGGATGTCCTTCGCACAGCCTTTCACGGCCCGCACGAGCGCGGTGCGCGCGGCATGCACCAGCTCCTGGTCACCGGTATCGGACGCCTCGACGAGTCTCGCGAAATCCTCGATCGGGAATTTCGAATCGACGGGGAGAAAGACCGGCGACCCGTCGCCATTGCGTCCGGGGAAGCGGATCGCGAACTCGACGACCTCCCGGCTCTCCTCCCGCGGTCGGTAATTCCGCTCGAACTGCTGCTCCGTCAGGAACTGCTCCAAGAGCGCGCCCAGCTGATATTCCCCCCAGGTGCCGCGCACCCGGACGTTGGTCATGACCTTCTTGAGGTCCCCGACCCCGGTGGCGAGCGTCTGCATCTCGCCGAGCCCGGCGTGGACCTTCTCGAGGCGCTCGGAGACGGAGGCGAAGGACTCGGTGATGCGCGTGTTCAACGTACCGGTCAGCTTCTCGTCCACCGTCTGCCGCATCTGCTCGAGCCGTTGCTCGTTCTCCCGCCGCATCGTGTCGAGCTGTTCGCGCACCTGCGTGGTGAGCACGGTGACGCGCTCCCCGGTCTCCTTCCGGATCTCATGCATCTGGGCGACGGTCGCATCGAGCGCCTGCCGCTGCTGCTCGCCCTGGGTCGTCATCCCTTGGAAGTGCGCCTGCATCGTGCGGTCGAGCCCGTCGAGTCGTGCGGCGACGACCTCATCGGCCCGACCTGTGGTTGGATCGGTCGTATTTCGGCGCGCGAGGAAGAGGACGACGCCGAAGACCAGCGTCTGACCGGCGAGTGCGAGGAGGAGTGTGGTCGAGTCGATCATGCATGTCCCGTCGGAGAAAGCGATATGGTCAATCCCAGATCATCCATCGAGCTGTGCCTCGAGGCCGCTGGTCCGCGATGCGGTCACCTGGAGTCCGGCGCGCAAGACCGCTTCGGTTCCCATCACCGTGACCTGCCGCCGCGCACGGGTGAGTCCGGTATAGATCAGTTCGCGGTTCAGGAGGCGGCTCTCCTCCCGCGGAAGGACGAGGAGCACCTCGCCGAACTCGGACCCCTGTGACTTATGGACCGTCATCGCCCAGGCGGTGCTGACCACCGGGAGCCGCTCGGGTGGGAGCCGGCGCGTCCCGCCGTCCGGTGTCGGGAAGTGGACCTCCGTCCGACCCCGCTCCCGCCAACAGACGCCGAGATCGCCATTGAAGACCTCGGCGCCGTAATCATTCGCGCCGACGAGCACGGGACGTCGGTGGTACCAGGGATCCCGTGTGTCGAGCCCCCGCCGCGCCCCCCACTGCTCGACGATCGCGTTCAATCCGGCGACCCCGAACGGCCCCTTTCGCTCCGCGCAGAGGATCCGCACCCCGTCGAGCGCATCGAGGAGGGCGCGTGGGGATTCCGCCGCGAGACAGGCCTCGAGCCCCACGACGATGGGGGCGAGGAGCTCGCCCTGGGTCATCGGCGTCGGGAGGCACCTCGCATCGGGATGCGCCCCATGGAGGAGGAGTTCGACCGCCCGGTCGATCGCCCCATCCCGGATCGCCATCGCCACCCCGGAGATCCCCGGCTGACCGGTGAAGCGGTGGTTCCCCGTGAGCTTCGTGACCACGGGGGTCGCGGCGGGATGCCGGATCAGCGCACCCAACACATCGCCCGCGTCGACACTCGCGAGCTGATGATGATCCCCCACCAAGACCAACTCCGCGTCGTCACGAAGGGCCGCGAGCAGCGCATCCATCATGAGGACGTCGATCATGCTCGCTTCATCGACGATGATGAGGTCCTCGCCAAGCGGCTGCGCACCGCCATGACGGAAGGAGTCATCGGTGGGGCGGTAGCCGAGGAGGCGATGCAGCGTCCGCGCATCGGCGGGGATCCGCGCGCGGACCTCAGCTGGCGCATCGTTCTCCGTTAGCCGTGCGCCGATCGATGCGGTGAGGCGCGCGGCGGCTTTACCGGTCGGCGCTGCCAGCGCGATCCGGACCTCGGGATCCGCCGTGACGCGCGCCACGATCTGCCGAGCGATCTCGGTGGTCTTCCCACTCCCGGGACCCCCGGTGATGAGGCGTAGACGCGGGGTCCCGCCGCTCAATCGAGCACGCACGCGGGCGGCGATGCGACGTTCCGCCTCCGCATAGCGGCGGAACTGTACGAGGTCCCCCGTGAGGACCAACGGGCGCAGATCCTCGAAATGCCCGGCGAGTCCACCTGCGATCAAGGCCTGTCGCCACTCCGCACCGGCGACCGCATCGGCCAGCGAGAGGGCACTGTGCCCGTCCGCACGCCTCCCTGAGAGCGCACAGATCGCGGCCATCGCGAGACCGGCGGCCTCCCCGCGCAATCCGGCACGGCGCACGAGCAGCTCGGCGAGCGCCTCGTCGATCGCGTTCGTCTCACTCGGTTCACCCGGTCTGGTGCTCACGGATGCCCTCCGGCGAGCGCGGCATCGAGCGCCTCGATCAGCGCGGGCGACGGCGTGTCGCGGAACCACCCCGTCGCCTCCCCATCGGCCATCCCGCGGAGGAAGACGTACGCGACACCACCCCAGTGGGTCGACGGGGCATAGCCTGGGATGCGCGCACGGAGATGCCGATGGAGCGCCACCAGGTAGAGGTGATACTGCAGGAGGTAGTCGCTCGCGACCATCGCCTCGTCCATCCGCGCCTCGTCATAGTCGGCGCGCGCATCACCGAGGTGGTTCGATTTCCAGTCGACGATCCACCAGCGTCCCGCCTGCTCGAACGCGAGGTCGACGACCCCGGTGAGATAGCCCGAGAAGGTCTCCGCACGCATCCGTCGCACCCTCTCCGCGTACCGCTGCGTGAGGGGACTCCCATGGCGCTCGAGCGCCGAGGCGACCGTCGGCAAGTCGAAGCGTCCGACCGGGATGGTAAATTTCCATTCCCGGAGCGTCGCCCCCGTCGGGATCGCGGCGAGCGCGAAGTCCGCCCCCGGGAGGCGCGTCAAGCACGCATCGCGGAGGACGCGTTGGATGTCGGCCACGCTCCACCGATCGTCGTCTCGCCGCGGGACGCCGAACCGCGCCAGCGCCTCCTCGATCCACGCCGCGGGGAGCGCCTCCTCGAGTCCCGTGGTGGTGCGGACCGACGGAAAATCGAGGTGTTCCAGGAGGTGATGGAGGGCATCGCCGATCTCCGGTCCCTTCTTGATGGCGAAGATCCCCGTCGATGCCGGCGTGCTGATCACGCCCGCGACCGGTAGCGGAGGATCCTCCACGTCGCGATCAGGGAGCGCGAGATCGTGCCGACCACTGGTCAGCGCCGAGTAACTGGAGGTCCGCCACCCGGCGAAACGCCCAGGGGCTGGCGTGAATCGTCGGGCCGGTCGGTCGAGCGGCTCTCGCACGGGCTGATCGATCCCCGCGGTCTCGTCACCACGAGCGCTCGGTGATGGGCGACCGAGGGAGACGCGATCATCGGAACGGCTCATCACCGTCGGATGCGCGTCGACGAGGCGTTCGACCTCCGCGATCCCGCCCTCCTCGCGGAGCAGTGCGGCCACGGCACTCGCGTCGGCGTTGCTGATCGGCCCCCAGACGACATAGCAGCGGGTCTCCGCACGCGTGAGGGCGACGTAGGCGAGCCGCATCGCCTCAGCGGCCTCGTCGGCTGTGGCGGCCGCCTGCGTCTCCGCGAGGCTCGCGGAATTGAGGTCGATCCGGCGGACGGTCCGTGCGGGATCCGCCGGATCGGGGAGGGTCGCGATCGCGACCGGTTGCGTGAGGAACTTCTCCGGATGCTCGGGCACGTACCAGAGCGTGGGGAGGAAGACGACCGACCACTGCAGGCCCTTGGCCTTGTGGATGGTCATGATCTGCACCGCCTCGGCGTCGGACTCGAGGCGCTGCTCCCGACGTTCGGGCACGGAGGTCAGCTGCCGCTCACGCGCCACCCACGCCCGGAAGGCTGCTGGCGGGAACGGGGCCGCCGCCTGCTCTTCACGGAGGAGCTCGAGGAGGTGGCGGAGGTTGGTGACCCGTCGCTCCCCATCGGGGAGCGTGAGGAGTCGCGGGATCGTCCCGGCTTGGTCGAGGAGCCGTGACAGCGCGGTGGTGATGCCGTCCGCGACCCATGCCTCATGCGCGTCCCGGAAGATGGAGATCACGTCGCCCCATGCGCGATGCGAATCCCCGTGGAGCATCCGCGCGATATCGTCCGCCGTCGCCCCCCAGCAGCGGGTCGCGAGTGCCGCGCGGATCAGCCGATCGTTCCCGGGTTCCGCGATCGCCAGCGCGAGGCGCGTGAGTTCCTCCCCTTCGTCGGAGCGCAACACATCCTGATTGCTCGTCACCACGGCCGGCACGCCCACGCGGTCCAGCGCGTCCTTCATCTGCCGCGCCTGCTGGTTGTCCCGGACGAGGATCGCCATCCCCTGTGACGCCATGCCACGCGCGCGGAGGCGAAGCAGTTCACGCACGGTCGCGTCGATCGCCGCGCGCAGCGCCAGCGCCTTCGAGAGGGGCTTCGCCTTGGCGACCCCCTTCTTCAGGGGCTTCAGCGGGCGGTCATCTCGGATGATGAGCCAGTGGAGGGCCTGTCGATCGTCTCCCTGCAGTGCGGCGGGCCGCCGGGCGACCCCCGCCGATCGGATCTCCGGCAGGGTGATGCCGAGCCCCTCGCCGAAGGGATGCGAGGGATGGTTGTGAAAGAGCGACTGCACCGCCGCGACCAGCTCGGGGGTGCTGCGGTAGTTGACGTCGAGGGTGAAGCGCTGGGTCGCGGATCGGGCGGCGGTGAGATACGCCCGCACGTCGGCGCCGCGGAAGGCGTAGATGGACTGCTTGGGATCGCCGATGAGGAAGAGCGGACACCCGGCGAAGGCCGTCTGGAAGATCGGGAACTGGAAGGGATCGGTGTCTTGGAACTCATCGATGACCGCCGCGCGGAACCGCTCGCGGATCCGTCGTGCGAGCGTCCCATCCGGCCCCTCCGTGGTCAGGATCGCACTCAGGCGCTGAAGGAGGTCATCGAAGGAGAGCGCGTGGCGACGCTCCCGCTCGCGTCGCGCGCCGGTCTGCACGGCGGTCACGAATCCGTGCAGGAGCGCCGCGCCGAGGTCGGTCCCGGCCCGGAGGTCGATCATCGGATGGGCGCTCGCCTTGGGGATGAGCTTCGGCGCCCAGACCGCGGGATCCACCCCGTCGGTGGCGACCACGGTCGCCGGTGCGATATCGGTCACGAGGGTGCGCCGCGCCCAGTCATGGGCGGCGCGGGTCAGGTTCGCGGTGTCGTTCTCCACGAACTCGAGGTCGAAGTGGACACCGGCCTCCAAGGCGAGTTCCGTCAGGATGCGGCGGCAGAAGCCATGGATGGTCGAGACACTGAGCTGATCGATGGACGCGAGGGCGGCGGCGATGCGTGCGCCCGCCTCTGTCCGCTGCGGCCGGAGGAAATCCACGAGGTCCCGCGGGATCTCGTCAGGCGGGGGGGGCGTATCGGAGCAGAGATCGCGCGCGAGCCGGAGCACGGCGCGGAGGCGCGTGATGAGCTCGTTCGTCCCCTTCTCCGTGAACGTGACGACGGCGATCTCGCGGAGTGCGAGTGGACGATCCCCCTCGAGCAGCAGCCGCAGGACGAGGCGCGTGATCGCGAAGGTCTTGCCGGTGCCCGCACTCGCCTCGACCAGGGTGATCCCGGGCGAGAGCGGGACGGTGAGCGGGTCAAACCGATCCGGAGTGGTCTGGCTCATTTGACCGACGGCAGGTCGAATGTGGGCGCCAGCGTCGTGGCGAGCCGCTCGAATGCCTCGCGGTGCACGGCGAGGGGGTCCTCCTCAGGGAAGCAGAGGGCGACATAGGGATCGTCCAAGTCCCCGACCGTCTTGAAGCCGGGCTCGAACTTTCGCCGCGCTGCCTCGAGATGATCGACCGACGTTCCCTTCTTGACGGAGTCGAGCCAGGCCGCCCCGGCATGCTGGAAGAAGGGGAGGGGGTATCGCCGCGCCTCCCGCAGCAGGGAAACCCAGCGGTCGAGCAGGGCCATCGCATCCGCGACCTCGGCACAGCTGCCCTGGACGGCGGCAGGCAGCTTCTCCCCGTCCTCATCCTCCCCCGAGGTCACGCCGATGAGCAGGGTGTTCCGCGGGACGGGCTGTCCCGCCTGCGCGGCGGCGCAGAGGACGACGTGTTCCACCCAGGCTCGGATGCGATGCCTCGCGCTGAATCGACCGGCTCTCGGGATGATGCGATCGGTCTCGGTCAATCCGTCGAGCGTCCCGCGGAGATGCCATCCCGCACCGTGGATGAGGATCGACGTCGAGCTCCACGACACTCCCGCGATGCGTGCACGCACCGCTTCGACCTCAGCTTCGATCCGGGCGAAGGTGGCGCGTCCGAGCGCCCCCGGTGGGAGCTCGCCATCCGCGAGGAAGCGCTGGACGGCACGCCGTGGATCGTAGGTGCCCTGAAGGATCTGTCGCACCATCCGGGAGCGCAGACGCCCACGCTCCATCGGGGAGAGGGCGAATCGCTCGAGGTCGGTCGCGGGGGCCTCCCACGCCGGGAGCGTGAGCCGCAGCGTCCGTGTGCAGAAGAAGGCGGCGGGGTTCTCCCAGCAGTCGAGGAGATCCCGCAGGGCGATCTCCTCGCCCCCGTCGACCAGCAACGCCGGATCGAGCGGTGCCGCTGCCAGCGCGTAGGCCTG
>CAIVJV010000195.1 GCA_903906325.1 uncultured Gemmatimonadota bacterium | reverse complement strand
GGTGTGGCGTGAGCGCGGCCCCCGCATCCTGTGGGATCCCCTGCAGGCGCCGACGCATCCGGCGGAGCGCCCCTCCTTCCAGCGCGAGCAGGTCCGTGCCGTCGAGGTGGATCGATCCGCCGGGGTGAGGCGGGCGAGCCGAACCATGTGCGACTCCTGGTCGCGTGAGACGGGTGGTGTCAGCGTCGCCAGGTCCAGGTGGGATCGGCGACCACCTGTGAAAAATACGAGTAGGAGGGGTGGAGTGGGGCGGGGTCGAGGGGGGGAGGGGTCGTCCCGAGGGCCGTCGAGAGCGCGGCGACGAGGGCATCCCGGACCTCGGCGTAGTCGACCGGCCGGCCGAGGGCGCCGGTCAGGGTCGCCGCCGGGACGATCGGCCCCGCCGGTGTGTCCGGGGGCCGGAGCCGCGCGATCCGCGATTGGTCGTCCGCGAGGAGGATCGAGCCGTGCTGGAGGAGGGCGCCGTCCTCTCGCCACTGGGCCGACCCGATGAGCTTGGCCCCGCCGACCACGATCTCCCCCTCGCCCGGCGCCGCGAAGCAGGCGGCCCCATCCGGTCGGAGGGCGCGGTCACCCGCCGTGTCCCGCGACACCGCGGTCGCGTCGACCCCGAGGCGAGCGAGCGCCGCGAGCAGGAGCGCATTGATCGTCACGTAGCTCGCACGCAGCGAGGTCGATCCGGTCGGGGCGACCACGCTGTAGGTCACCTCGCGGTCATGCAGGAGCGCACGGCCTCCGGTGGGGCGTCGCACGACGTCGATCCCCTCCGCACGGAGCGCGGGGGCGTGCACCTGCCCGCGCGCGCGCTCGTTCCGCCCGAGGGAGAGTGTCGGGCGCGTCCACGCATAGATGCGCAGGACCGCCGTCCCCGTCGTGCGCGCATGGGCGAGCAGCGCGAGGTCCATCGCCATGTTGACGATGCCGAGGCCCGGGCCGGAATCGAGCACGGACCATGGGAGGTCGAGGAGGGCTGCGCGGGCGGGAGCCGACACGGATAGGAATGTACGAGTGCCGGTTCGGCCTTGTACCTTTCGCCTGCGTCTTCTCACTCGATTCGAGGTCCCCCCATCGTGACGACCAGCGCGCATCCGACGCCCGATACCTTCGTCTCCCGCCACATCGGCCCGTCCGACGCCGACATCCAGGCGATGCTCACCGAGTTGGGCTATGCCTCGCTCGATGCGTTCATCGATGACACGATCCCCGAGACGATCCGCTTCCGGCGGACCCTCGCGATCCCCGGCGGTCAGTCGGAGCAGGAGGCGCTCGCCGCCTTCCGCGCGGAGATGTCGGTGAACGAGGTGCGTCGCTCCTTCATCGGGATGGGGTACTACGACACCCACACCCCGACGGTGATCCAGCGCAACATCCTCGAGAACCCGGGGTGGTACACCGCGTACACGCCGTATCAGGCGGAGATCGCGCAGGGGCGTCTCGAGGCGCTGCTCAACTATCAGACCGTCGTGAGCGACCTCACCGGGCTCCCGATCGCCAACGCCTCGCTCCTCGACGAGGGGACCGCGGCCGCCGAGGCGGTGACGATGGTGCATGGGATCGTCGGGAAGGATGGGCGTGACGTCTTCCTCATCGCCGACGATTGCCATCCGCAGACGATCGAGGTGGTGACGGCACGCGCCGAGGCGCGTGGGGTCGCGGTGCAGGTGCTCGCGCCGAAGGCGATGCGTCCTGATGCGACGACCGCCGGCGTCCTCCTCGCCTACCCGAACACCTTCGGGGCGATCGAGGACCACCGGGCGCTCTGTGATGCGGTGCATGCGGCGGGGGGGCTCGTGATCGTCGCGACCGATCTCCTCGCGTTGACCCTCTTGGCGCCGCCAGGGGAGTGGGGCGCCGACGTCGCCGTGGGCAACTCGCAGCGCTTCGGCGTGCCGTACGGCTACGGGGGCCCGCACGCCGCCTTCTTCGCCACCAAGGACGACTACAAGCGGCAGATCCCGGGTCGCCTCATCGGGGTCTCGCGCGATTCGTCGGGGAAGCCGGCGCTCCGCATGGCGCTCCAGACCCGCGAGCAGCATATCCGCCGCGAGAAGGCGACCTCCAACGTCTGCACCGCGCAGGTGCTCCTCTCGGTGATGGCGGGGATGTACGCGGTCTGGCACGGCCCCGAGGGGCTCGTGCGGATCGCGCGCCGCGCGCAGCACTTCGCGGAGCTCTTCGCGGCGGGGGTGCAGCAGCTCGGGCACACGCCGACGGCCGCGGTCCGGTTCGACACCGTGACCGTCGAGGTCGGGGCGCAGCAGGGGAGCATCCTCGCCGCGCTCGACCGCGCCGGGATCAACGTGCGCGTCGTGAATGGACGGACCCTCGGCGTCGCCATGGGGGAGACCACCTCGGTGCGCGATGTGAGCGACCTGCTCGACGCGTTCAACGGCGGCCGCGCGCATGGCCTCGACCTCGAGGCCCTCGCCGCGACCCTCGACACGCGCTTCGATGAGCGCTTCGCGCGGACCTCGTCCTTCCTCACGCATCCCACCTTCCATCGCTACCGCAGCGAGACCGAGATGCTGCGGTACATGCGGACGCTCGAGTCGCGGGACCTCTCCCTCACGCACTCGATGATCCCGCTCGGCAGCTGCACGATGAAGCTCAACGCGTCGGCGGAGATGTATCCGGTGACCTGGCGTGAGGTCGGGGGGCTCCATCCCTTCGCCCCGCGTGAGCAGGCCACGGGGTACAGCTCGATGTTCGTCCGTTTGGAGCAGGCGCTCGCCGAGGTGACGGGCTTCGCCGCGGTCTCGCTCCAGCCGAACGCCGGGTCGCAGGGCGAGTACGCCGGCCTTCTCGTGATCCGCGCCTTCCATCGGGCGCGTGGGCAGGGGCACCGCGCCATCTGCCTCATCCCGCAGTCGGCGCACGGGACCAACCCGGCCTCGGCGGTGATGGCGGGGATGCAGGTCGTCGTCGTGAAGACCGATGCGCACGGGAACATCGATGTCGCGGATCTCCGCGCGAAGGCCGAGCAGCACTCGACCAACCTCGCGGCGCTGATGGTGACCTATCCCAGCACGCATGGCGTCTTCGAGGAGAGCATCAAGGACATCTGCGCGATCATCCACGAGCACGGGGGCCAGGTCTATCTCGACGGCGCCAACATGAACGCGATGGTCGGGCTCTGCCGGCCCGGCGACATCGGCGCCGACGTGTGCCACCTCAACCTCCATAAGACCTTCTGCATCCCGCACGGGGGCGGTGGTCCGGGGATGGGGCCGATCGGCGTCGGGGCGCATCTCGCGCCCTTCCTCCCGGGGCACTCGGTGGTTCGGACCGGCGGGGAGCAGGCCATCGGTGCGGTCTCGGCGGCCCCGTGGGGGAGCGCGAGCATCCTCCCGATCTCGATGATGTACATCGACATGATGGGAGGCGAGGGGCTCGCGCACGCCACCAAGGTCGCGATCCTCAACGCCAACTACATGGCGCACCGCCTGCGCGGGCACTTCGAGGTGCTCTACCAGGGGAAGAACGGGCGCGTCGCACACGAGTGCATCATCGACACGCGCCCGGTGAAGGCCTCGGCGGGCATCGAGGTGGAGGACATCGCCAAGCGGCTGATGGACTACGGCTTCCACGCGCCGACGGTGAGCTTCCCGGTGGCGGGGACGTTGATGATCGAGCCGACCGAGTCGGAGTCGAAGGCCGAGCTCGATCGCTTCTGTGATGCGATGATCGCCATCCACGGCGAGATCCAGGACATCGAGCGTGGGGTGCTCAGCCGCGAGGACAACCCGCTCGTGCACGCGCCGCACACGCAGGAGGTGGTGGTCAGCGATGCCTGGGCGCGTGGCTACTCGCGAGAGCGGGCGGCGTATCCGCTGCCGTGGGTGCGCGAGCGCAAGTTCTGGCCGGCGGTCGGTCGTGTGGAGAGCGCCTTCGGGGATCGCAATCTCGTGTGCTCCTGCCCGCCGCTCGAGGCGTACGCCTCGGCGTAAGGATCAGGGCGCTGGATGTGAATGGGGGCGCCGCGGAACGATCCGCGGCGCCCCCGTCGTCATGTCCCTCTGGTGCGAGTGGCGTTCATCGCACCAGCCAGGTCCTCACTCGCCGAGATGGGCCTTGTAGGCGGCCGCGTCCATGAGCCCGCTGAGCGCGCTCTGGTCGATCTTGAGCTTGATCATCCAGCCGTCCCCGTACGGATCGCTGTTGACCAGCGCCGGCTCGCCATCGAGGCGCGGGTTCACCTCGACCACGGTCCCCGCCATCGGGGCATAGAGCTCGGAGACCGCCTTCACCGCCTCGATCGTGCCGAACACGTCGTG
>CAIVJV010000194.1 GCA_903906325.1 uncultured Gemmatimonadota bacterium | reverse complement strand
CCGATCTCGCGACGAGGAGATCCTCTCCTGCCGGATCATCGACCGCTCCATCCGGCCCCTCTTTCCCGAGGGGTTCCAGAACGAGGTGCAGGTCGTCATCTACGTACTCTCGGCCGACCAGGAGAACGACCATGACGTGCTCGGTCTCATCGCGACCTCGTTCGCGCTGAGCGCGAGCAAGATCCCGTGGGCGGGCCCGATCGCCGGCGTCCGCGTCGGCCGCGTCGAGGGGAAGTGGGTGCTCAACCCCACCTTCCAGGCGCTCGAGTTCTCGGACATGGACATGGTCGTCGCCGGCTCCGCCGACTCGATCATGATGGTCGAGGGCGGCGCGCTCGAGGTTTCCGAGGCAGAGATCGTCGAGGCGCTCAAGGTCGCGCAGAAGGGGATCGGTGAGCTCGTCACGATGCAGGAGGAGCTCCTCAAGAAGGTCGACCTTCCGGAGAAGATGGCGTGGACGGGGACCGAGATCCCCGAGGACGTGAAGAAGACGGTGACGAAGGCCGCCGAGAAGCGCATCGAGGCCGCGATCAACCAGAAGGACAAGGCGACCCGCATCCAGGCGGTCGAGAAGGTGAAGGAGGAGGTCAAGGCGGAGATGGTGACCGTCCTCGACCCCGCGCATGTGGGCCTCGTCGGCCACATCGTCGGCGACATCGAGTACAACGCGCTCCGCGCGCAGGTGCTCGACACCGGGCTCCGCGTCGACGGCCGCAAGCCGAACGTCGTGCGGACCATCTCGATCGATGCCTCGGTGCTCCCGCGCGCCCACGGCTCGGCGCTCTTCACCCGCGGGCAGACGCAGGCCCTCGTGGTCGCGACGCTCGGCACGGCGAACGACGTGCAGCGCATGGACAACATCGACGACGCGAAGGAGACCACCAAGTCGTTCATGTTGCACTACAACTTCCCACCCTTCTCGACCGGTGAGGCCAAGCCGATGCGTGGCACCGGCCGTCGCGAGATCGGGCACGGGGCGCTCGCCGAGCGTGCGATCCAGGCGGTGCTCCCGGCGTTCGAGGAGTTCCCGTACACGATCCGCATCGTCTCCGAGATCCTCGAGTCGAACGGCTCCTCCTCGATGGCGTCGATCTGCGGTGGCTCGCTCGCCTGCTTCGATGCCGGCATCCCGCTCAAGGCACCGGTCGCCGGCGTGGCGATGGGGCTCATCAAGGAAGGGAAGAAGTACGCGATCCTCACCGACATCCTCGGGACCGAGGATCACCTCGGCGACATGGACTTCAAGGTCGCCGGGACGGAGCAGGGGATCACCTCGATCCAGATGGACATCAAGATCCAGGGGCTCGACCTCAAGATCATGACCGAGGCGCTCGCGCAGGCGCGTGAGGGCCGGTTGCACATCCTCGGCGAGATGAAGAAGGCGCTCCCCGCGGCGCGCCCGGATCTCTCGCCGTACGCCCCGCGTATCGTCACGATGATGATCAACCCCGAGAAGATCGGCGATCTCATCGGGCCCAAGGGCAAGACGATCCGTGGCATCCAGGACGAGACCGGCGCCGAGCTCAGCGTCGACGATTCGGGGCTCGTCACCATCGCGGCCGTTGGCGGCGAGGCGATGGAGCGGGCGCGCCAGATGGTTCAGGCGATCACCGCCGAGCCGGTGGTGGGCGAGACCTACCTGGGCACGGTGAAGTCGGTGACGGCGTTCGGCGCCTTCATCGAGATCATGCCGGGGACCGAGGCCCTCCTCCACGTCTCCGAGATGCGCCACACGCGTGTCGAGAAGCCAGAGGATGTGGTGAAGAAGGGGGAGCAGGTCACGGTGAAGCTCATCGATCGCGACGAGCGTGGCCGCCTGCGTCTCTCCATGAAGGCGCTCCTGCCGAAGCCAGAGGGGGGCGCCGAGGCGCCGGCCGCCTCGGGCGCGGAGGGGAATGGCGAGGGGAGCGAGGGGGGCGAGCGCCGTCCCCGCGGGGATCGTCCCCGCGGCGGGCGCGGAGGCCGTTCCCGCGAGTGACCCCGACGTCCGCCACTGACGCCGCCGAGCGCGGCGTTCAGCGGACCGTCCTGCCGAATGGACTGACCGTACTCTCGGAGCAGATGCCGGGAGTGCGGTCGGTTGCGTTGGGGGCGTGGGTCCGCTCCGCTTCGATCCACGAGCCACGCGAGCTGATGGGGGTCTCGCACCTCCTCGAGCATCTCGTCTTCAAAGGCACGGAGACCCGGTCGGCGAAGGAGATCGCCCTCGCGCTCGAGTCGCTCGGCGGGTCGCTCGATGCCTATACCGGCCGCGAGCACACCTCGTATCAGGCGCGCGTGCTCGACGAGCATCTCCCGCAGGCGGCGGACGTGGTGCTCGACCTGATGTTCCGGCCCGCGCTCCGGCAGGCGGACCTCGACCTCGAGCGGGGGGTGGTGCTCGAGGAGATCGCGATGGTGCAGGACACGCCCGACGATATGGTGTTCGAGCTCCACAATGAGCTCCTATGGGGCGAGCACCCGCTCGGCTATTCGATCCTCGGGACCGAGGAGTCCGTCGGTGCGCTCGAGCTCGCCGACCTGCGGTCGCTGCACGACCATGCGTATCGGGCGAGCAATGTGATCGTCGCCGCGGCAGGGAACTGCTCGCACGAACAGCTGGTCGATGTGTTGCTCGCCGCGGGGTGGGGTGACCTCCCCGGGGGGAGTGCGATGAAGGTGCCGGTCCCGCCGGCCCGTCCGGTCGCGCCCGGGGAGCATGCGGTCGAGCGCGACACCCAGCAGCTCCATCTCGTCTTCGGGAATCCGATCGTCCCACACGGCGATCCGCGTCGGTATCCGCTGATGCTCGTGAACACCCTCTTCGGGGGGGGGATGAGCTCGCGCCTCTTCCAGCGGGTCCGTGAGGAGCTCGGCCTCGCCTACTCCGTGCATTCGTATCAGCACTTCCTGGCCGGGAGCGGGGTGCAGGGGATCTATCTGGGGTGCGCCCCGGAGCGTGCCGATGAGGCGGCGGCCGTGGTGCGTGAGGAACTGGATACCTTGATGCGCGAGGGGATCCCCGATGCGGAGTTGGCGATGGGGAAGCAGCAGCTCAAGGGGCAGATCACCCTCTCGATGGAGAGCGTCTCGGCGCGGATGTATCGGGCGGCCGCCGTCGCGATCTATAACGAACCGTACCGCCCGTTGGACGAGGTCTTGGCGCGCGTCGATGCCGTGACCTCTGGAGAAGTGGCGGCCGTTTGCCGAGACTTCTACGGCTCAGCGCGCCAGACGATCCTGCGGTTGGGACCCACCTAAGCCATTCAGAGACTCATGAAGATCGGCATCCCGAAGGAGATCAAGACCAACGAGAATCGTGTCTCGATGGTCCCCGCTGGGGCGGAGGCGCTCGTCGCCGCCGGCCATACCGTCTATGTGGAGCAGGGGGCTGGCGACGGCTCCGGCTTCGGTGACGACCAGTATGTGGCGGTCGGTGCCAAGATCCTCCCGACCGCCGACGCGGTCTGGAAGGAAGCGGAGATGATCGTGAAGGTGAAGGAACCGATCGCGGTCGAGTGGCCGCGGATGCGGAAGGGGCAGACGATCTTCACCTACCTGCACTTCGCCGCCGATGAGAAGCTGACGCGGGCGCACATGGAGTCGGGGGCGACCTGCATCGCCTATGAGACGGTCGAGCTCCCCTCGCGCGAGCTCCCGCTCCTCACCCCGATGTCCGAGGTGGCCGGCCGTATGGCGGTGCAGGAAGGGGCCAAGTACCTCGAGAAGCTCTACGGGGGGCGTGGCGTGCTCCTGGGCGGCGTCCCGGGCGTGCCGCCGGCGAAGGTCGTGATCCTCGGTGGTGGGGTGGTGGGGGTCAACGCCGCGAAGATGGCCGCTGGCTTCGGCGCGAAGGTGACGATCCTGGACACCTCGCTCCCGCGTCTCCGCTACCTGAGCGACGTGATGCCGGCCAACGTGCAGATGATCTTCTCCAATCGGCAGAACATCCTCGAGCAGATCGCCACGGCGGACCTCGTCGTGGGCGGGGTGCTCCTGCCGGGGGCCAAGGCGCCGAAGCTCATCCGCCGTGAGGACCTCAAGCTGATGCGGCCGGGCGCGGTGATCGTCGACGTCGCGATCGACCAGGGTGGGTGCGTGGAGACGATCAAGGCGACCACGCATGAGAACCCGGTGTACACGGTGGATGGGATCATCCACTACGGCGTGGCGAACATGCCGGGGGGGGTGCCGCGCACCTCGACCCTCGCGCTCACCAACGCGACGCTCCCCTACGTGCTCAAGCTGGCGAACAAGGGGTGGAAGCAGGCGCTCCGGGAGGATGGGGCGCTCCTCAAGGGGCTCAACGTGGTCGACGGCAAGGTGACCTACCAGGGCGTCGCCGAGGCCTTCGGGATGGATTACCACGCGCCGGAGCAGTTCACCAAGTAGACATGCGCGGGCGCGTCTGGCGGGTCCTGCTGGCGGCTGGGGTGCTGAGCACCTCGGCCGCCGGTGTGCTTTCGGCGCAGGGTGGGGTGCGGCAGGGCGTCGTGCGAGATGAGTTAGGCCGCGCGCTCGCTGGGGTGCGGGTCGATCCGCTCGAGACGGGGCTCGAGGGCGGACGCCTCCTGCCGCGGAGCGCCCCGCTCATCGAGACCGATCTCTCCGGACGGTTTCGGCTGCCCGAGGGCTCGGTCGGGACCGCCTCCGCGGTCATCCTGCGCCGGCTCGGATTCGCCCCCGATACGGTGCCGATCGAGGCCCTTCCGCTCGGCGTCTCGGTCGAACGGACGCTCCGTCGTCTCGCGATGCCATTGCCGGCGCTCACGGTGACCGGGCGGCGAGAGATCCGCGGGCCCCTCGCGGGATTCTACCAGCGTCGCGCCCAGGGGATGGGGCGCTTCGTCACCTTCGAGGAGATCGATCGGCGAGGGCTCCGACGGATGTCGGATCTCCTGCGCGGAGTCCCGGGGATCCAGGTCCTCCCGCTACGTGGCGGGCGCTCCGCCTTCCGCTTCCGAGGGTCGACCATACCGCCCCTCGTCTGGCTCGATGGGAACCCGATGACCGCCGCCGAGCTCGACCTCGACGCGTTCGATGTGCGGAGCTTCGCCGGGGTGGAGATCTACTCCGGCGCCGCGACGGTGCCGCCGCAGTTCACCGGCGGGCGCATGATGACCAGCAGCGGGGGGGCGATCGTCCTCTGGTCGCGGGAGGGGGAGGCGCAGCCGCCGCGGCGGGCGCGGCGCGGGGAACCGACCCCGTCAGAGGTGCTCGCCCGCTTGGTCCTGGAGGCGACGGTGTGGACCGCGGACGCGGTCGACGAACCGGCGCGAGCGATCGCCGGCATGGGTTCGGTCCCGTTCTATCCCGATTCCCTCTTCGATGCCGGGTTGCCAGGGGACGTCGAGGTGGAGTTCGTGGTCGATGCATCCGGGGAGATCCGGATGGACACCTTCGGTGTGGTCTCGAGCACGCATCCCCTGTTGGTGGAGGCGGTCCGGCGGAGTCTCGCCGAGCAGCGGTTCGTCCCGGCCCGGAAGTCGGGGGTCGCGGTCGCGCAGCTGGTCCAGTATCCGGTCCGGTTCGAACCCCCCACGGGGCCGGAGCGCGTCCCTCCGTCGTAAGCGGTTGTCGCATCAGGGTTTTCCGGGGTACCTTTCCCACTCCCCCGCTTCGTCCCGGACGCCCACTCCCGGCCTCGTGCCGGCGTCAGATCCCCACCATGCGTTGGCCTTCCTTCAATCCCGCCGGGCTCCTCACGGCGAACTCGATCGCCGTGGACCTCGGCACCGCGAACACCCTCGTCTTCGTGAAGGGCGAGGGGATCGTGCTCAACGAGCCGTCGGTGGTCGCGATCGATCGCGAGACGAAGAAGATCAAGGGCGTCGGCCTCGAGGCGAAGCGCATGCTGGGACGCACGCCCGAAGGTGTGCTCGCGGTGCGGCCGATGAAGGATGGCGTGATCGCCGACTTCGAGATCACCGAGAAGATGCTGCGCTTCTTCCTCGAACTGATCATCAAGAACCATCCGTTCCGGGTGAAGCCGCGCGTGATCGTCTGCGTCCCCTCAGGGATCACCGAGGTGGAGCGTCGCGCCGTGCGCGACTCCGCGCTCGGGGCGGGCGCGAAGGAGGTCTTCATGGTCGCCGAGCCGATGGCCGCGGCGATCGGCGTCGGCCTCCCGGTCGAGACGCCCACGGGGAACATGGTCATCGACATCGGCGGCGGGACGACGGAGATCGCGGTGATCGCGCTCTCGGGCATGGTCTCGGATACGTCGATCCGCGTGGGCGGCGATGAGCTCGACACGAGCATCGTGCAGTTCATGCGCAAGCAGTACAACCTCCTGATCGGCGAGCCGACGGCGGAGCAGATCAAGATCCAGATCGGGTCGGCGGCCCCGCTGGGCGAGGAGCGGGAGATGGAGGTGAAGGGGCGCGACCTCGTGTCGGGGATCCCGAAGACGGTGCGTGTGCACTCGGTGGAGATCCGCGAGGCGGTGCAGGAGCCGATCCAGCAGATCGTGAACGCGGTCCGTCGGGCGCTCGAGATCACGCCGCCCGAGCTCGCGTCCGACATCGTCGATCGGGGGATCGTGATGACCGGCGGTGGTGCGCTGATCCGGGGTCTCGACGTGCTCCTCACGCAGGAGACCGGGCTCCCGATCCATGTGGATGAGGATCCGCTCACCTGCGTGGTGCGGGGGACCGGTCGGATCCTCGACGACGAGGAGAAGTACTGGTCGGTGCTCACCACCTGACCGAGGGCGCCCGAGATGCGCGGCGCCGGTGAGGAGACGCGGACCGATCGCCTGCTCGTCTGGGCGTGCGTCCTCGCGTCGATCGTCCTCCTCTCGCTCGCGCCGGCGCGCCAGGAGCGCGCCGCGAGCGCGGTCCGTGAGACCGTCGTCGCCCCACTGGCCACCCTGCAGGTCCGCGCGCGCCTCGTGCAGCGCGCCATCACGAGTGACGATCGTCTGACCCGGGTCGCCGCCCGCACCGTCCGCGCGGCGCAGACGCTGCCGGCGGTCGAGGCGGAGAACGCCGAGTTGCGCGCGTTGCTCGGGCTCGGGTCGGCGTTGCGATGGGGCTTCGTCCCGGCGGAGGCGGTGGTGGGGCCCGCGATGGGGGATCCGCATACCGTGGTCCTCTCGGCGGGCGCGCGGCAGGGGGTCTCGATCCTCAGCCCCGTCGTCGCGGCCTCGGGCGTGATCGGCCTCATCGCGGCGGTGGAGGAGGCGACGAGCCTGGCGATCGTCTGGCCGCATCCAGACCTCCGCGTCAGCGCGACGAGTCGCACCGGGGTCGGTTTCGGGATCGTCACCGTGCATCCGGAGGACGGGTCGGACGCCTTCCTCCTCGAGTTGCGCGGCGTCCCTCTGCGCGACTCGCTCGCGATCGGGACCGAGATCGTGAGCTCCGGGGTGGGCGGGGTCTTCCCGCGTGGGATCCCGATCGGGCAGGTGGTGCGCGAGGTGGTGCAGGGCGGGGCCTGGTCGCGGACCTATCTCGTGCAGCCCGCCGTCCGTCCCGCCGACCTCACGGCGGTCCTGATCCTCACGGCTCCGCGGGCGGCCGCTGGGGTCGACAGCGTCTGGCCGGCCCCATGACGATCCCGAACCGCCTGGCCTTCGCTGCGGGGATCATGGTGCTGCTCCTGTTGCAGCACACCCTGCGCCCCCTCCTCGGATGGCGGATCGAGGTGGATTGGCAGGTGATCGCGTTGGTGCTGGTCGCGTTGCGGTCGCGCCCCGGGGTCGCGGCCCTCCTCGGGTTCACGCTCGGGGTGATCACCGACGCGATGGTGCCGGCGGCGTTCGGGGCGTCGGCGCTCTCGCTCACCCTCGTGGGGTACGCGGCGGCGCGCGTCCGGACCGGGTTCTTCGGTGCCTCGGCGATGGTGGGGACCGTGATCATCGGTCTGGGGAAGTACCTGACCGATCTCGCCGTGGTGATGGCGGACGATCGGCTCACGGGCCTCGGGCTCGCCGCACAGGTCGGGCTCTGGTCGCCCCTCAGCGCGGCGTCGACGGCGGTGGTGGGGGCCGTCCTGTTGGCGCTCGCGCGCCCGATGGCCCCGGCCACCGGACGGCGATGAACTTCCATCCCAATGAGGTGCAGCGGCGCGCCCGCGTCGCGCTGATGCTGGTCCATGCGGTGGTGTTGGTCCTCGTGTTGGCCTTCTTCCGTCGGCAGATCCTCGAGCATGCGCGGTATGCGCTCGCGGCGGAGGACAATCGCCTGCGACAGATCCCCCTGCCGGCCGCCCGGGCCGTCATCGTGGATCGCCACGGGGAGATCATCGCGGAGAACGTCCCGGGATACACGGTCTCGGTCCTGGCGCGGAACGAGCGGGGGATCCGTGAGTTGATGCGTCGCATCGGGGCCTTGTCGCCCGTCACGCCGGAGCAAGAAGGGGCGGCGATCCGCCGCTATCGCACCGATCCCTCGCGTCCGACGGTGCTCTTCACCGACGCGTCCCCGGCGCTCGTGGCGATGCTCGAGGAGCGGCGCGTCGAGTTCCCGGAATTGATCGTCCAGTCCGCACCGAAGCGGTTCTACCCGGATGGCCCGGTGGTCTCGGCCCTCGTGGGGTACACGGGTGAGGTGAACGATCGGGAGCTCGCCGACACGACCTTCGTGGGCTACAAGCCGGGGCAGTTGATCGGTAAGGATGGGATCGAGCGACAGTATGAGGGGCGGTTGCGCGGTCGCGAGGGCACCCGCTTCATGGAGGTGGATGCCCGTGGGCGCATCGTCCGACCGGTGGCCCGCACCGACCAGTCGCCGGAATCGCCGGCGCCGTTGCGCACCAACATCGACCTCGACCT
>CAIVJV010000193.1 GCA_903906325.1 uncultured Gemmatimonadota bacterium | reverse complement strand
TTCGTGGGAGGGGCGCCGGGCGGGGACCCTGCCGCGGTGGCCTTCCAGGCGATCGATGCGGGCGTCGCGCGCGGGGTGGATGTGGTGATCATCGACACCGCGGGCCGGCTCCACACCAGCGGGGCGCTGATGGACGAGCTCAAGAAGGTGCAGCGAGTGGTCGAGAAGCGGCTGCCGGGTGCGCCGCACGAGGCGCTCCTCGTGCTCGATGGCACGGTCGGGCAGAACGCGGTGCAACAGGCGAAGACCTTCTCGGCGGCGGTCCCCCTCACCGGACTCGTGGTGACCAAGCTCGATGGTACGGCGCGCGGCGGGGTCGTCGTGGCCGTCCACCAGGCGATCGACGTCCCGGTGAAGTTCCTCGGGACCGGCGAACAGGCGGGGGATCTCCAGCCGTTCGACGCCTCCACCTTCGCCCGCGAGCTCCTGGCGGAGTGAGTCCCCGGCCGCCGGCGCGCCTGACGCTCGAGACGCCGGTCACCTACCTGACCGGGGTCGGCCCGCGGCGCGCCGACCTCCTCAAGCGGCTCAACATCTTCACGGCCGGGGATCTGCTCTGGCATATCCCCCACCGCTACGAGGACGCCACCACCGTCCGATCGATCAACTCGCTGCGCGTCGGTGACGACGCGACGGTGATCGGGACGGTGATCAGTACGGGGATCCTCCCCACCAAGCGGGGGCTGCGGGTCTTCCAGGCGGTGGTGCAGGATGCTTCGGGGCTGATCGAGGTGGCGTGGCCGGGGCAGCCCTGGCTCGATCGACAGATCAAGAAGGAGGACGTGCTTCTCCTGAGCGGGCCGGTGCGCTTCTTCCACGGGCGCCAGCTCGCCCCGCGGGAATTCGTGAACCTCGGCGCGGGCGCCGATGGGACCACCGGTGGGCGTGTGCTCTCGGTGTATGGCGCGACCGAGGGGCTCTCGGTGAAGGTGATCCGCGGATTGATCGAGGCGCACCTGGATGCGTTGCTCCCCCTGGTGGAGGAGTACCTCCCCGCGCCGATGCTCGCGGCGGCGGGGGTCCCGGATCTTCGGGAGGCGCTGGCCGCGGTGCATCGTCCCGTCTCGGTCGCGGCGGCGCTCGAGGGGCGCGCGCGGCTCGCCTTCGAGGAGCTGCTCTTCGTCCATCTCCTCCATCGCAAGGCGCGGCAGCTGACGCGCGCCGCCCGCGATGGGATCCACTTCATGAACAAGCGGGAGCTCACCGCCCAGTTCCGTGCGGTCCTCCCGTTCACCCTCACCAAGGCGCAGGTGCGGAGCATCCGGGAGATCGTCGCCGACATGTGCGACGCGACGCGGATGCATCGGCTCCTGCAGGGGGACGTGGGGGCTGGGAAGACCGTCGTCGCGATCTTCGCCGCCCTGCTCGCGATGGAGAACGGGTACCAGGTCGCCTTCATGGCGCCGACCGAACTCCTCGCCGAACAGCATGCGCGGACGATCGATCGCCTCCTCGCGCCCCTGGGGATCGTCCCCGTGCTCCTCACGGGGAGCCGGAGCGCGGCCGAGCGCCGGCTCGCCGCCACACGGATGGAGGGCGGGGAGCCGTGTCTGGTGGTCGGGACCCACGCGCTCGTGCAGGAGAAGACGACCTTTCGGTCCCTCGGTCTCGCGATCATCGACGAGCAGCATCGATTCGGGGTGGATCAGCGCCGGGCGCTGGCCGAGCGGGGGCTGGGCCCGCAGAAGCCGGACGTCCTCCTGATGTCGGCGACGCCGATCCCGCGCTCGCTCGCCCTCACGATGTACGGTGACCTCGACGTGAGTCTCCTCGATGAGCGCCCGCCGGGCCGCCAGCCGGTGACGACCGCGATGCGCCCCGAGTCGGCGCGGGCGAAGGTGATGGCCTTCGTGCGGGCGCAGGTCGAGGCCGGACGACAGGCGTACATCGTCTACCCGCTGGTCGAGGAGTCGGAGAAGATCGCCCTCACCGCGGCGACGACGGCCTTCGACGCGTTGCGGGGTGGTCCCCTCGCGGGCCTCCGGCTCGCGCTCCTGCACGGCCGGATGGCCGCCGACGAGAAGGACGAGGTGATGCGCCGCTTCCGTGATGGCGCGATCGACGTCCTCGTCGCGACCACGGTGATCGAGGTCGGGATCGACGTCCCGAACGCCACGGTGATGGTCGTCGAACACCCCGAGCGGTTCGGGCTCTCGCAGCTCCACCAGTTGCGGGGTCGGGTGGGGCGCGGGGCCGCCGAGTCGTTCTGCATCCTCCTGGGGGATGTAGGCGCCGAGGCGGCGGAGCGGCTCCAGGTCATCGTCCAGAGCGAGGACGGCTTCGAGATCGCCCGCGCCGACCTCGCCATCCGCGGGATGGGGGACCTCTTCGGCGAGCGGCAGAGTGGGGTCCCCACCTTCCGGATCGCCGACCCCCTAAGGGACGAGGCCCTGAGCGAGGCCGCCCGTGCCGCCGCCGACCGCCTCGTGGACGAGGACCCCGACCTCGGCAGACCTGAGCATCGGCGCATCAAGCAGGTGCTCCGCCGTGGCTATGGCCGCGCCTTGGAGCTCTTCCGCGTCGGGTGATCCCCTCTAGCTTTCACAGATGTCCAGCACCGAGCCTGTCATCCGCATCGCCGACCTCCCTGATCGGGT
>CAIVJV010000192.1 GCA_903906325.1 uncultured Gemmatimonadota bacterium | reverse complement strand
GAGCGCATCCCGGGTTCGGGGCGCGTCGTGTCCTGCCGCAGCTCGGCGCCGCGTCGCAGGTACGCCATCGACCCGTGGTAGCCCTGCGCCAGCCAGGTCTCGAACGCGGGGGCCGATTCGACGGCCCCGAGCCGCGCGATCCCGGCGAGGTCGAAGCCGAGGCCGAGGGCCTGCGCCTTGAGTCGGGTCTCGAAGGCGCGAGGGTCGGTCATCCGATTCGGACGGCCCAGTGCGCGTAGCGGATCAGGTCCTCCACCGGGGGGACGGCGTCGTGATCGCCGTACGCCGTGTACATCCGCCAGCGGACGTAGTCGCGCGCCGGGAGGGGGAGGAAGGGGAAGCGGGCCCACCACCGGGTGCGCCGGAATCGCCACGCCACCACGAGGAGCGCCCAGGCGGTGCGGGGGCGCAGGATCACATGGGGGAGGAGGCGGAGGACGAGGGCGAGCATCGTCCGGGAAAGGTAGCCCCTATCTTCCACGCCATGTGGCTCTACCCGGCCATCCCCCATATCGCGAGTGCCGCCGCCCGGTCGTACTACCGGGTGACGGTGGCGGGGGGGCGTGTGCCCGCGGAGGGGCCGGCGCTCTTGGTCGGGAACCACAACAACTCCTTGATCGATCCCGCGCTCGTGGTGATCGCAGCCGACCGTCCGATGCGCTTCCTCGCGAAGGCGCCGCTCTTCGTCCATCCGATGATCGGGTGGTTCATCAAAGGGGTCGGGTCGGTCCCGGTGTACCGCGTGCAGGACGACCCGACCAAGGTCGGACAGAACGCCGACACCTTCCGCGATGCCTTCGCGGCGCTCGCGCAGGGTGATGCGCTCGGGATCTTCCCCGAGGGGATCAGCCATACGGGCTCGCAGCTCGTCCCGCTCAAGACGGGGGCGGCGCGCATCGCCCTCGGGGCGGCGGCGCGGATCGGTGGGGCGTTCCCGATCGTGCCGATCGGGTTGGTGATCCCCGATCGCGAGACCTATCGGAGCGAGGCGCACATCATCATCGGGACGCCCTGTGCCTGGGACGATCTCGCGCGGCGCGGGGTGGACGACGCCGAGGCGGTGCGCGAGCTGACGGCGCGGATCGACGAGGCGATGCGGACCGTGACGCTCAACCTCGAGGATTGGCAGGACGCGCCGATCGTCCATGCGGCGGAGGCCGTCTGGCGTGCGGAGGTGGGGGCCACGGCGGATCCAGCTGCGGCGCTCGACCGGCTTCAGCGGATCACCGGGGCGTTGCGGGCGCTCCGGGTGCGCCAGGATGACCGCTGGCGTGAGATCGCCGTGGCCTTGCAGGCGCATGTGCGCATGCTCACGCGATTCGGGCTCACCCCGCAGGAGGTGCGGGATCAGGTCCCGGTGCGGCGGGCGATGCGGTGGACCGTCGCGCGGCTGCCGTTGGTGATCGCCCTGCCGGTCTCGCTCGTCGCGGCGGTGGTGTTCTGGGTCCCGACGTTGATCACCACGGGGATCGCGGATGCGATGACGCGGCGTGATGGGATGGACGCCTTCGCGACGCATCGCGTGCTCGTGGGTGCGCTCACCTTCCTGCTCTGGGGCCTCCTCGTCGCGGTGGGGACCGGGTGGCAGTTCGGGGTCGCGTGGGGGGGGCTCGCGCTCGCCGCGCAGCCCCCGCTCGGGATGGCGGCGCTCGCCGTGGGGGATCGCACGCGGATGGCGTGGGAGGCCGTGCGCGCCTTCGTCCGGACAAGGCGACTCGGCTCCCAAGTCATTGAACTGCGGGAGCGTCAGCGGGCGTTGGCGCGTGCGCTGCAGGCCCTGTACGACGAGGCGGTGGATCGGCACGCGACCCCGTCACCGGGTGGCATGCCCTCAGCGGAATGAGACCCCGTCGATCCCGGCGCGCGGCCGGTGTCCGAGGGCGGTGAGGAGGCTCGGATAGAGATCGACGGTGCGACGTGGGGTGCCGTCGATCGGATGTGACAGCAGCAACGGGACCAACATCTGCTCGCGGTGCAGTGCCCCGTGACAGGAGCGGTGCGGGATCGGCTCGTATCGCTCGCGGAAATCCCACCCCGGTGCCGCGGAACAGATCACCTCACCGGAGCGCGCCGCGCCGCTGAGCGCGAGGATCTGCACGAGGGCATCGGGATGGTCGGTCTCTCGGGTGATGGCGTGGGCGACCGTCCCCTCGAGTCCCTCGACCCCCTCACGACCGTCGAGGTGGGCGCTGAGTCCAAGGGGGTCACCCGTCACCCGATGGTAGCCATACCGTCCGGCGCTATCGCGTGAGACGATCGCCATCCCACGTCCGCGGCCATGCACCTCGCAGCGATCGGGCCCCAGCGGGAGGAGGATGAGGTCCATCGATTCGCGCGCGAGGAGTCGCTCGACGAGCGCTCCCCATCGCGGTCGAAGGGCCGCCCATCCATGCCGCTCCGATGTCGTGAGGTC
>CAIVJV010000191.1 GCA_903906325.1 uncultured Gemmatimonadota bacterium | reverse complement strand
GCACGGAGCACGAGGGGGGAGGCGGTGTTCACCACACCGGAGCGGACCTGCGCCCCGGGGCCGACGCGCTCGGGCATCGGTTCGCCGGTGATGCGCGAGGTGTCGAGCCAGCTGCTTCCTTCGACCACCTCGCCGTCGCAGGGGATCATCTCCCCGGGTCGCACCAAGAGCAGGTCCCCGACGGCGATGCGTTCGACCGCGACATCCGATACCGCCGTCCCGATCAGGGGGGCGCCGGCTGCGGCGGGCACTCCCGCGAGTCGGTGCGCGATGCGCGGTGCCGCCGCCTCGAGCTCACGCACCGCATCAGAGGCGCGGCCCTCGGCGTAGCGCTCGAGGAGTTCGCCCCCCGTCTGCATCAACACGATCACCAAGCCGGCGATCGGTTCGACGAGGACGATCGCCGTGACGATCGCGAGCATCGCGACCACGTCGGCGGCGAACTCGCCGCGGAGCATCCCCCGGATGGTCCGCCAGGCCACCGGCGCGCCGATGAAGACGAGCCCGGTCATCAGGATCGGGACCGACCAGCGCGCGAGGTCGGGGTGGAGCCGGAGCGCGAGCCCGAACGCGAGGATCAGGAGCGTCTGGATCGGTGCGGCCGCCGCGGCGAGCGGAAAGGGAAGCGCCCTGCGCCCCTCGAGGGACGCAGGGCGCTCGGCGGCCGGACCCTCGGCCGCGGTCATCTCAGTGCGACTCGGTCGCGGTGGCCGCCTCGTGATGAGCGTCGAACTTGTCGTTCGTCAGCTTCATCGTGACGAGGACCACCGCGAGGATGAAGACGAGGCCGATGATGAGGCCCTTGAAGGCGGCGGCGGTATCGCGGCCGGACATCGGAGTGCCGGAGGTCATAGGGATCAGATACCAGGTGTCAGGTGGGAGGGATCAGCTGACGCGGACGGAGACCATGTGGTCCTTGTCCGTGAGTTGGTTCATCACGTCGAGGCCCGTGGTGATCTGGCCGAAGACGGTGTGCACGCCGTCGAGGTGCTTGGTGTTGGGCTCGGAGAGCACCATGAAGAACTGCGACCCGCCGGTGTTGGGGCCGGCGTGGGCCATCGAGAGGGCGCCGACCGTGTGTCGGTTCGGGTTCCCCTTGGTCTCGCACGTGATCGTCCACCCCGGGCCACCGGTCCCCGGTGGGCCCTTCGGCGTGCCGCCGATCTTCGCATTGGGGCAGCCCCCCTGCACGACGAAGTCGGGGATCACGCGGTGGAAGCGGATCTGATCATAGAAGCCCTCGTTGGCGAGCTTCTCGAAGTTGGCGACCGTGCCCGGCGCGTCCTGCTCGTGGAGCGTCGCGACGATGGTGCCCTTGTTGGTCTCGAAGGTGGCGGTCTTCATGGGGGGAAGGCAGAGGGTGTGGGAGGAAATCTACTCAGCGGCGCGGACGCCTGCCCAGCGCGACGGTGAAGAGGTAATACCGAGGGACCTTGCACCCACTCCGCAGCGCGGGTTCGAACGTCCACTGCGTGATGGCGGCCTTGAGGTTGGTGGTGTACCACGGCTCCGGCGACTTGAGCATCGCGAAGGTGGTCATGTCGGGACGCCCGAGGGTATCGACGAGCACCTCCGCCTTGATGGTGTCGCCGCGGCTCCGGCGCAGGACCATCGGCGGGACGGGACGCTTGATCGGGGCGGGGTCCATCTTCACCGGGGTCGGGACACGCTCCACATCGAGCCGCGGGTCAAGACGGGCATCCTCGCGGGCGAGCTCACATGAATCCTTCGGCGGGGCGAGGAGCTGCGCGTTCTGGGTGGCGGGAGCTTGGCGGGCTGGCGCGCAGGCGGCGATGAGTCCGATCAGCCCGAGCACGCTGATCGCCCCGATGCGGAGTGGACGGTCGTGTCGACGCGTGAAATGAGTGAGTGTGGTCATCGGTCGGGGTCAGAGGGCGGCGGAGGGGCAGCAGTCGGCGAGGACGCAGTCGCCGCACCGGGGCCGGAGCGCCGCACAGGTGCGGCGTCCATGCCAGATCATCAGGTGGGAGAGCTGGGTCCAGCTCTCCCGCGGGAAGAGGGGGAT
>CAIVJV010000190.1 GCA_903906325.1 uncultured Gemmatimonadota bacterium | reverse complement strand
TGGAGCGCGTCGCCACCTACCCCAAGAACATCGAGGTCGAGGCCACGCTGACCATCGCGGCGCAGCCGACCCCGCAGTCGTTCCTCCCCGGGTTGCCCCTGCGCCGCCGGCCCCCGGCACCCCGCCGGTGACCAAGTCGTTCGTCGTGCACTGGTCGATGGTGAAGCTCCCCGACCAGCCGATGATGCCGCGGCTCCGCGACTCGCGCGTCGGCTACTTCTTCACCTCGACGACCGACTTCAGCCGGCCCGAGCAGCGCGCCCAGCAGCGGAACTTCATCGCCCGCTGGCGCCTCGAGAAGAAGGACCCCAACGCGGCGCTCTCCGAGCCCAAGCAGCCGATCGTCTACTATGTCGATCCGGCGACGCCGTCCTGGCTCGTCCCCTACGTGAAGGCGGGGATCGAGGAGTGGCAGCCGGCCTTCGAGGCGGCGGGCTTCAAGAAGGGGATCATCGCCAAGGAGGCGCCGTCGAAGGCCGAGGATCCCGATTGGTCGCCCGAGGATGCGCGCTACTCCGTGGTGCGCTGGCTCCCCTCGACCATCGAGAACGCCGTCGGGCCCAGCGTGACCGATCCGCGCTCCGGGGAGATCCTCGAGGCCGACGTGCAGATGTATCACAACATCATGAATCTCCAGACCTGGTGGTATTGGACCCAGGTCGGGCCGCTCGATCCGCGTGCGGCGAAGCTCCCCCTCCCCGATTCGCTGCAGGGGCGGCTCGTGCAGTTCGTCGTCGCGCACGAGGTCGGGCACACCCTCGGCCTCCCGCACAACCAGGTCGCGTCGGCGATGTATCCGGCCGACTCGGTCCGCTCCAAGAGCTGGGTCGCCAAGATGGGGCACTCGCCGACCATCATGGACTACGCCCGCTTCAACTATGTCGCGCAGCCGGAGGACGGGATCGCGCTCGGCGACCTGATCCCCAAGGTCGGCGTGTACGATCGGTATGCGATCCGGTGGGGCTATACCCCGATCCCGGGGGCCAAGACCTCCGACGAGGAGCGTCCGGCGCTCGACGCCATCGCGCGCGAGCAGGATGCCACCCCGTGGTACCGCTACGGCGTGCCTGATGACTTCGGCGCGATCCCCTTCACCGCGTATTCGGAAGCGGTGGGTGACCAGGACGCGGTGAAGAGCACCGCGCTCGGGCTCAAGAACCTCAAGCGCCTCGTCCCGATGCTCGTCCCCGCGACGACGCAGCCGTACGAGGATGTGTCGTACACCCGCGAGGGCTACAACCGCATCGTCGGGCAGTTCGTGACGGAGATCCGCCATGTGGCGACGATCCCGGGCTCGTCGACGGGTCAGGAGAAGTACGGCTCGCAGCCGGGCCCCCGCTTCACCCCGATCCCGCGCGAGCGGCAGAAGGCCGCGGTGCGCTTCGTCCAGGAGAACCTCTTCGAGACGCCGACCTGGCTCCTCGATCCGGCGATCCTCCGCCGCTTGGAGCCCGATGGCGCGGTCGCCCGCATCAACAACGCGCAGCGTGGGATCCTCTCGACGCTCATGTCGGACGAACGGATGGCGCGACTCGTCGAGTACGAGGCCTTCCCGGGGGCGCGTGACGTCTACACCCTCGGCGAGTACCTCGGCGACCTCCGCAGCGGGATCTGGAGCGAGCTGAGCGCCGGCACGGTGAAGATCGATGCGTATCGTCGTGGGTTGCAGCGGAGCTATGTGGAGGCGGTGAGCGCGAAGCTCGCCGCGAACCCCTCGACCACGCCGCGCATCTCGAGCAGCGCGCAGACCGGCCAGAGCCTCACGGCCGCCTCGCGTGGGAGCACCGACCTCAAGTCGATGCTCCGCATGGAGCTCCGGACCCTCGACGGCCAGCTCGCGGCCGCCGAAGGGAAGGCGGCGGACACCGCGACTCGCGCGCACCTCGCGGAGGCGCGGTGGCAGATCAAGCAGGCGCTCGATCCGAAGTAAGGGATCGGCATTGATGTGATGAAGGGCGGGGATCGGCGCGATGCCGGCCCCCGCCCTTCGCTGTTCTATCGACGCGAGCTAGCGTCGCGCATCACCCAGTCGCGATCATCCCCCGCAACCGAACGTGTACCCCTTCTCCTGGGCGCGGCCGAGGGCAACGATCCCCGTCGCCATGAGATGGGCATTCGGGATCAGGTGCGAGGCCAGCGCCTTGCGCTGCGTCTCGATCGCCTCGGCGGAGGCCCCCGGTCCGGCGAGGGCGCCGGCGAGGGCCGTCGTCGTCCCATTGCACACGGCGAAGTGCACCCCCATCGCAGCGAGCTCCTGCCACTGCACGCCCTGCGTCGGCGCATCACCGACCGGCGCCCGGAGGAACGGATTGAAGGTGTACGGCTGTCCCGTCGTCGAATCTGGCTTGGTCTGCCGCCCGAGCACGGGATAGGTCGCCCACGCTGCGTCATCGAAGGCGAAGATGGTCGCCGCGGAACGCAGGACGATCACCGCCCCCAACTGGGACGGAGCGAGACCATATCCGCTTTGATTGGAACGGAACCAGTTACCGCCGTAGCGGCCAGCGTTGACCGCCCCCTGGAGCGAGAAGGCATCGAACACCATCCGGTGACCCCGAGGGAGCGTGTCGAGCCACGCATCCTCGGGGTGCACCAGGGGACCCGTGGGCCGGGGCTGGGCGGAGAGCGCCCGCGCCCCGAGGGTGGTCCCTCCGATCAGCGCGCCGAGGCGCGCGACGAAGCCGCGCCGGGAACCAGCGGGGTCAGCCTTCACGACCGACCCCCTTGGCGAACAACCCGGCCGAGACGATCCCAAGAAGCGCCGCCACAATGCTCGTCGCTGTAGCCAACGTTCCCACCAGGATGGTCAGCGACAGGGTGACGAGAAGACAACACAGGAGGAGCAAGAGAAATGGAAGATTGGTCGGCTTCACGCTCGGCACACTCCACGGGAAGAGGGTCAGTGGACTCCACCATGCCTTACTTCACCCGCACGAACTCGAGGGGCTGCCCCACTGGCCCGAACTTGAGCACCCGATGCGGGGCGGCCTTCTCGATCCAGAAGGTTCCTGGCGCCTGCCCGCCGGTCGACTGTACCTGATAGGCCGCGATCGGATCGCCCCCACTCCGGAGCGTCACCGTCCCCTCGCCGACCACCTCGAGGGTGCGCGACTGCACCGTCCCCTCGCTCGCCTCGAAGACGGCGAAGGTGTGCTTGGCCTTCGGCCCCCAGGTGAAGAGCGGCATGATCACCGAGGCGAGTGA
>CAIVJV010000189.1 GCA_903906325.1 uncultured Gemmatimonadota bacterium | reverse complement strand
GAACCGCGCGCGGATCGGCGCGACCGAGGGGCTCACTGGATCACCGTCCCGGTGAGCTGCTCGACCCACTTCACCACCTCGACATGATCGACCTCCTCCCCCATCGCGAGGTGGGCGGCTCGATAAAGCTCCGCGGTCATCTGCAACATCGGGGTGGGAAGCTTGTGCGCGCGGGCGACCTCCGCGGCGATGCCGACGTCCTTGTCGAGCAACGCGAGGCGGAAGGTGCGCGGGAAGGCGCGGGTGAGCACCCGCTCCGGGAAGAGGTTCATCGAGCTATTGGAGCGCCCACTCGAGGTGTTGATCACCTCGAGCGCGACCGCGGGATCGACCCCCGCGCGCTTGAGGGTCGCGAGCCCCTCGGCGGCCGACCAGATATGCAGGGCGAGCAGCGCGTTGTTCACCGCCTTCACCGCGTCGCCGGCCCCGATGGCGCCACAGTGGACGATCGACTTGCCGAAGACCGCGAGCACCGGGCGCACGCGCTCGAGCACCGCGGCCTCGCCCCCGACCATCACCGTGAGCGCCGCGTTCTCGGCGCCGACGACGCCGCCGGAGACGGGGGCATCGAGGAAGGCGATCCCCTGCGCGGCAAGCCGCGCGGCGATGCGGCGCGAGGTCGCGGGGTCCCCGGAGGTGCAGTCCACGAGGACGCTCCCGCTGGCGAGCCCCGCGAGGAGCCCGTCCGGGCCGTCGAGGAGGGACTCGACGTCGGCGGAGACGGGGAGACAGGTGAGCACGATGTCGGCGCCGCGCGCCGCGTCGGCGGGGGTGGCGGCGCGGATCGCGCCATGCGAGGCGGCGAAGGCGGCGGCCCGGGTCGCCGTGCGGTTCCAGACGCGGAGGCCGAGGTCGTGGGCGGCGAGATGGCGGGCCATCGGGGCACCGATGGCGCCGAGGCCGAGGAAGGCGACGGTGGGCATGGGGAGGAAGATAGATTGCCCGCCATGCGATTGGCGTGTGCGATCTCGGGGATGGTGGCGGTCCATGCTCGGCAGGCGGTCTTCACCGCGCTCGCCGGGGTCCCGGGCGTCGTCCGGGCGGAGGTGGAGCTGGGGCGGGCCGAGGTCTGGTTCACCCCGGGGACATCGTTCGATGCGGCCGAGGCCGGCCTGATCGCGGCGATCGAAGCGGCCGGATACCGGGTCACTGAGACCTGGGCCCTGAAGACCGACCTGCCCACCGTCGACATTCAGGATTAGCTTCGAGCAGTATCCGCACGGCGCGATCGAGCGCCTCCGTTCACCACCCGGGGAGGGCCCCCCGTGACCCCAGAGCAGCGCGAGACCGAGCAGAGCGTCGCGGCGCTGGTGGCCCCCGACATCCTCGACCTCCTGGAGACCGATCCGCGCGCCGTCGCGACGGAGACGGAGGAGCTGCATCCCGCGGATCTCGCCGACGTGGCGGAGCTCCTCCCGCGCCCGCTGATCCCGGTGCTGCTGACGCATCTCCCGGCAGGACGTGCGGCGACGGTGCTCGAGTATCTGGACGAGGAGATCCGCGCCGAGGTGCTCGAGGCGATGGATGCCGAGGTGGCGGCGGCGCTGCTCGAGCAGATGACGCCCGACGAGCGCGCCGACGCGCTCGAGGAGATGGACGAGGAGACCGCGGACGAGCTCCTCGAGGAGCTCCCCGAGGCGGCGCGGCTCGAGACGGAGCGGCTCCTCGAGTACGAGGCGGACACCGCGGGCGGCCTGATGACGACGGAGTTCGTCTCGGTCGCGGAATCGGCGACCGTGGAGGAGGCGCTCGCGGCAGTGCGCGGGATCGCGCGCGCGGGGCGGCGCGAGGCGATGGGGACCGTGTACACCGTGGACGAACGCGGGGCGCTGACCGGGGTGCTCTCGTTGCGCGAGCTCCTCGCCGCCCCGGAGGGGGCGCGCGTCAGCGAGGTGTTCTGGAGCGAGGTCGTGACCGTCGAGGCGACGGCGGATCGTGAGGAGGTCGCACAACTCACCTCCAACTACGACCTCGTGGCGGTGCCGGTGGTGGACGCGGAGCGGCGGCTCCTCGGCGTGGTGACGGTCGACGACGTCATCGACGCGATCCAGGAGGAGCAGACCGAGGACGTCCAGAAGTTCGGCGGTCTCACCGCGTTGGAGGAGCCGTACCTCCAGAGCTCGGTGACCGATCTGCTCAAGAAGCGCCTGCCCTGGCTCCTCGTGCTCTTCGTCGGGCAGATGTTCACGGCGGCGGCGATGGGGTTCTTCGAGGGGGCGTTGGACGCCGCGGTGGTGCTGGCCCTCTTCATCCCGCTCGTGATCAGCTCCGGCGGGAACTCCGGGTCGCAGGCGACCTCGCTGATCATCCGCGCGCTGGCGCTGCAGGAGATCGGGATGCGGGATTGGTTCCGCGTGCTGCAGCGCGAACTCCTCTTGGGGTTGGCGCTCGGGCTCGTGCTCGGCGTGGTCGGTGTGCTGCGCGTGATGGTCTGGGAGTGGAGCGGGCTCTACGAGTTCGGGGCGCATTATGACCTGCTCGCCCTCACCGTCGGCGCGACGGTCGTGGGGGTGGTCCTCTTCGGGACGCTGACCG
>CAIVJV010000188.1 GCA_903906325.1 uncultured Gemmatimonadota bacterium | reverse complement strand
CGCCCTCACCCTGGTGACGCGATCGGTACCCCCACGATGCACATCGGGCCGAGCGCGGTAGCGCTCGGCCCGACGGTGACACCTGAGAGGCCTGAGGCGATCAGGTCGGCTCCTCTTCTTGCGGATCCGTAGTGCAAATCGGGACGGCATTGTCGCCGTAGCCGACAGCCATAATGCACTGGATGCTGATGTCGGTCTTGGACGTCGCCTGCACCGTGTAGGCCTTTTCCGGGCCAGAGGAGACAGCTAGGATTTCAATGTCGACGTCTCTGGAAGGCGTGAAATAATCGGCGAGTTCCTCCATGGTAGTGGCCAGACTCCCCGTCGCCGCGAGCCGGGCTTCCTGCGCGGTGACGACATTCCGCAGATCGGCCTTGAGCACCGCGACCTGCGCGACCCTCTTGGTGTTCGTGAATCGAGGCACGGCGATGGTGGCCAGGATCCCGATGATCACGACCACGATGAGGAGCTCGATCAGGGTGAAACCCCGCTGTGTACGTTGCGCGACCATCTGACTCTCCTCGAAAGAAGGGAAAGAACCGGGCGGAGCGCCGTCCGCGCACGCCCGTAGGGTGGAACACCCGCGGTAGCTTACCACATCCAGCGCCATCCTGCGACCACCCGCGTCGGGGACCCCGCCTCCGAGGTCGGACCGACCGAGGCCTTGCCCTACGGCTTCCTCAAATTTCTGGATTGGCCACCACCGTTCGACTGGCCGCCACCGTTCGACTGGCCGCCACCATTCGATTCACCACCACCATTGGACTGACCGCCACCATTCGATTGGCCACCGCCATTGGACTGGCCACCACCATTCGATTCACCACCGCCATTCGATTCACCACCTCCATTCGATTGCCCACCGCCAGTCGGCCCCTTCCCCCGACCGCACCCCGGCCTCCCACTCGACCATGGATTGTTCGACGGCAACCCGGGACGCCCCTGGTCCAGCGCGTTGACCCTCATGGTGCACGTCTGCGTCGAATCGCTCAGGAGCGATGCCGTCGCGGTGTACTCCGACCCGTCCACCGTGAGGGAGATCGAGACATTCTTGGACGGCTGGAAGGAGGTCGAGAGCTCCTCGAGACTCGACGCGTACGTCCCCGTCAGCGCGTACCGTGCCTCCTGCGCGGTGGCGAGATTCCGCAGGTCGGCATCCATCACGGCGAGCTGCGCCGAGGTCCTGGCGCTCCCGAGTCGCGGGAGGGCGATGGTCGCCAGGATCCCGAGGATCACGATCACGACCAGCAGCTCGATCAAGGTGAACCCCCGAGGGGAACGGCGCGCGATCATCTGTCGCTCCTGCATGGAGGAAGTCCGAACGGGACCGCCATCTCCGCCCTGATGGCGGAGGGGAGGATACCACATCCAGGGCCTGCCCGCGACTCGGGGCGGCGGCATCGCCCCCGCCTCGACGGGCGCGGCGGGTTATCCTGCGAGAGCGGCGAGGGTATCTTCGCCGCATACCCACCCCGCCCCCACCTGACGCGCCTCTGTCACCTCCGCCCTCCGATCACGACCTCCTCCGGGGCCCGCTGCGCATCACGGCGCAGCTGAGCCTCCCCGCGCACGAGCTCGCGTTCCAGGCCACCCGCGCCGGTGGGCCCGGCGGACAGCATGTCAACACGAGCAGCACGCGCGTCGAGCTCTCATGGTGCGTGGCGACCTCCGGGGCGCTGACCGACGCCCAACGCGATCGGCTCCTCACGCGCCTCGCCTCGCGGCTCGATACCTCGGGGACCCTGCGCATCGTCTCGGCGGAGACCCGGAGTCAGCACCAGAATCGGGTGCGCGCCCTCGCGCGGCTGGCGGAGACGGTCGCCGCCGCGCTCGTGGTCCCCAAGGTGCGGAAGAAGACGCGGCCCACCCGCGGGTCGGTGGAGGAGCGCTTGTCAGCGAAACGACGGCAGACGGCGCGGAAGGCCGAGCGACGCTGGCGCGGTGAGGAGTGAGGCGGCTCAGCGCCGCGACGCGGCGGTGAGCAGCGACGGATCGCCCAATGCGATCACCAGCGCGCCCAGCGCGGCGGCGCGGCGCCCTTCCAACTGCGCGAGTCGCAACCGCTCATCGAGGAGGGCCCGCTCCCGGAGGTTCACGATGAGCAACGAGCTCGCCCCGGTCTCGAACCGGCGCTGCTCCGCCGTGAGCAACGCCTCGGTCCCCACGATCACCCGCCGCTGTCCCTCGAGCTGCCCCTCGACCCCGCGGAGCTCGACCGCCGCGCGATCGACCGTGAGTGCGACGTCACGTCGGATACGGTCCCGCTCCCACCGGAGCTGCGCGGTGCGCGCCTCGGCGGAGCGCAACCGCCCGAACTCCCGCCGGGCGAGGAGGGGGAGGCGCGTCGAGATCCCCGCCTTGTAGTCCTCCCCACTCAGATCGATCGCCCCGAGCTCACGCCCCGCGCCGAGCCCTGACACGTCGAGGTTGGCCGAGGGGAGCACCGAGACCAACGCGAGTCGGCGCTGCGCGTCCGCCTGCAACCACCGCACCTGCGCCTGCTGCACCGCCGGATGGCGATCGATCGCCCCATCGAGCGTCAGCCGCGCCACGGTGACCGTCATCCCCGCGGGGATGCTCGCCGTCGGGAGCGCGACCGGTTCCCCCTGCGCTCCCCACAGATAGCCCGTGACCACGAGCCGCGCGGCATCGCGTGCGGCGCGCGCATCGACGGCGAGGACGCGTCGGCGCTCCCACTCCGCGAGGGCCTCGACACTGTCGATCGCGGCCCCCGCCCCTGCGATCACCCGCTTGCGCACCGCCTCGAGGCGAAAGGCCGCGAGCGCGACCCCCTCCTCCGCGATCCGCAGCCGTGCCTCCGCCTCCCACCAGTTCCCCCAGTCGCGCGCCGCCCCCTGCAACAGCCGGGCGATCGCGAGGTCCCGCTCGGCATCGGCGCCCTCATCAGCGAGCTCCGCCTGCCGGAGCGCCGTGCGCCGCTCATCGGTGAGGATCCGGGGACCGATCGGGAGACTCACCCCCGCCGAGAAGAGCCCCTGCCCCGGGGTCTTCCGCTCCGGGTTGATGATCTCCCCCGCCGCGAGCTCCCACCCCAGCTTGAAGTCGAGCCCCCAGGGCGTCGGCACGGTCAGTCGCGCATCGAATTCGTCGAAGTACCCGATGCCGTTGAAGCGCTTGAGGTCCCAGGTGGCGGAGATCGCGGGATCGAAGCCGCCGCGCGCGACACGCAACTCCTGGGCGACCTGCCGCCGCTGTTCGAGCGCCTGTTGCGCGAGGGGATGCGTGGCGCGGACCCGGGTCAGGAACCCGTCGAGGGAGAGGGAGTCACCGCCCTGCGCGCGAAGGGGGGCGGCCCATCCGAGGACGAGGACCGCCCCACGGATCCACGTCGAGAGGGCCCCGCTCATGGTTTCTTGGTGGCGCCGCCCGTCGCGGCATCCGCCGGCAACGCCGGCGGGAAGCCGTTGAGCGTCCGCCAGATCTCGAAGCCGACCGTGACGTCACGCAGCAGCGCCCACCCGCGCGCGCCCGACCCGATCCGCAACTCATCCGGCCACGCCTCGTCATCGGGATCGGCCTCGACCAACACCCGATACGCCCCGGTCGCGGAGGCCACCTCGTCGATCACCGCCACCCGCCCCCCGAAGGTCCCCACCGCGACACTCGGCCACCCACTGAACTGCACCGCGGGCCATCCGTCGAACTCGATCCGGACCTTGTCCCCGATGCGGAGCAACGGTACATCGCGTGCCCGGACCAAGAAGCCGACGGCGAGCTGCGCCTCATCAGGTTGGATCGTCGCGACCGCCTCCCCCTCCTTCACGACCTCCCCGACGCCGGCGCGCAGCGCGCGCACCACGATCCCGTCGCGCGGCGACCGCACGACGAGGAGGTCCCGGCGCCCTTCGAGGTTGTCGCGACCCGACTGCAGCTTCGCCACCTCCGCGGCGCCTTCCGCCGCCTCGGCGAGGGTCCCATCGCGCTCGGATTCCACCTTCGCGATCTTCTCCGCGTACTCCGCGTCGACGCCGCGCCGCTCCGCCTGCGCCGTATTCAGCGCCGCGGCCTGTTCGACCCCGAGCGCCGAGGCCCGTTGCGCGCGCTGGCGCGCGGTCTCGAGCTCGAGCTCCGATTGCAGCCCATCACGCACGAGGGTCGCCGTCCGGTTGAGTTGCACCGTGGCGAGCGAGTCCTCGAGGCGCGCCGCCGCCAACGTCGCGCGCAGCTGCGTGATCCGATTGTCGGCCTTCACGCGGGCGGCGACCCAGGCGCTGTCGAGCGCGCGCAACTGCCGGGTGAGCGCCGCCGCCTTGCTTCGCTTGGCCTCGACCGCGGTCTCCTTCTGCCGCACCTGCTCCGCGGCACGCTCGAGCACCTGCGGATCGAGATAGGCGTCCTTCACCTCGGTGAGTGCGGCGATCGGGTCCCCCGCCTTCACCACGGCACCCTCCTGCACATACCAACGCACGATCCGACCGCCGACCGCCGCGACCGCCTGCTGCGGACGCGCCATCGGATCGAGCGCCGTCACCTCCCCGTTCGCCTGGATGTTCTGCTGCCATGGGAGGAAGGCGACGACGATCAGCAGGAGGCCCATCCCCCCAAGCCACTGCGTCAGGCGACGGAAGGACGGCTGCTTCGCCAGGAGCTTGACGCTATCGAGTTCGGTCCCGCCATCGGCGAGGAGATCGAGATCGCCCGCCATCAGAGCACCCGCCGTTCAGCGGAGAGGAGCGCCGTCACCTGCGGGGAACGTGCCGCCTCCGTCCACGGGGCGTTGAGCTGGAGCCGCCCGTCATCGAGGACCAGCACCCGATCGCTCAGGGCCAGGAGGTCGTGGGAATGCGCGACGATCACCAGCGTCCACGGCGCCGATCGGTCGGTGAGCGCCGCGACGAGGGCGCGTCGCGCCTCGG
>CAIVJV010000187.1 GCA_903906325.1 uncultured Gemmatimonadota bacterium | reverse complement strand
CCTTGTAATCGATGAAGCGGATGCCGGCCTCGGTGACCGGGCAGACCTTACGGGAACGGCGCATGGGTTATTCCTCGTCCTCGTCGTCGTCCTCATCGCGCGCCCGGCGGGCGGCGAGCTGCTCTTCGGTCATCGGCGGGGCGCCGAGCTCATGCTCATGGACCGAGATCAGATAGCGGATCACGCTCTCATCCAGCTTCAGCGCGCGCTCGAACTCGGGAAGGACCTTCCCCTCGGCGGTGAAGCGGGCGACCACATAGTAGCCGGTCTCCTTGCTCCCGATCTTGTACGCGAGCTGGCGACGACCCCAATGGTCGAGCGTGATGGGCGTGGTGGTGCCGAGGAGCGCATGATGCTTGTCGAGCCGCTCGGCGATGGCGGCGTCTTCGAGTCCGGCATCGAAGATGTACACCGCCTCGTAGTCACGAGACACTGTGGCAATCCTCCTTTGGTCGTGATCGCCCACCGCGGGTTGCCGACGCGGCGGGAGGCTGGGCGCGCGGGCCGGCACTGGCCGGTCCTGGGAAACGCGCTGGTTGTGGAAAGCCTTGAAACGTACGGAGTTAGGGCGGGGGAGTCAACCGGTCACACATTGAACTTGAACAGGACCACATCCCCGTCCTGCATCACGTACTCCTTCCCCTCGCTCCGGACGACCCCCTTCTCCTTGGCCCCTTTCCACCCCCCGTTCGCCAGGAATTCGGCGAAGCTGACGGTGTCGGCCTTGATGAACCCCCGCTCGAAGTCGGTGTGGATCACCCCCGCCGCCTTGGGCGCCGTGTCGCCCACCTTGATCGTCCAGGCCCGGACCTCCTTCTCCCCGGCCGTGAAGTAGGTCTGGAGGCCGAGGAGCGCGTACCCCCCGCGGATCAGGCGATCGAGCCCCGCCGACTCCAGTCCGAGCGAGCCCAGGAAGTCGGCCCGGTCCTCCGGGGGGAGCTCCGCCAGCTCCGATTCGATCTTCGCGGAGAAGGTCACCACCTGCGCCGGCTCATGATCCGCCGCGATGGCGGCCCGGAGCGCGGTGACGTAGGCCCCCTCGGCCCCCGTCAGCTCGCCGTCGGTCACATTCGCGGCGTAGAGGATCGGCTTCAAGGTCAGGAGCTGGAGCCCCTTGAGGCGGTCGCGATCCTCGGGGGTGAGCGCCACATGCCAGAGCGCCTGTCCGTTGGCGAGTGGGGCATGGGCCTTCTCGAGCGAGCTCACCTCGGCGGCCGCCTCCTTGTCGCCCGTCTTGGCCGCGCGCTTCGCCCTATCGAGCCGCTTCTCCACCACCGCGAGGTCGGCCAGCGCGAGTTCGAACTCGATCGTCGCCCGGTCGCGCACCGGATCGACCGAGCCATCCACATGGATCACGTCGGGATCGTCGAAGCAGCGGACCACATGCACGATCGCATCGGTCTCGCGGATGTTCGAGAGGAAGGCGTTGCCGCGGCCTTCCCCCGTGCTCGCCCCCTTCACGAGGCCCGCGATGTCCACGAACTGCACCGCCGCCGGCACCGTCCGCTCCGGATGCACGATCGCCGCCAGCTGGTCGAGCCGCGGGTCGGGGACGTTCACCACCCCGACGTTCGGGTCGATGGTGCAGAAGGGGTAGTTCGCCGCCTCGGCCTTCGCCGCGGTGAGGGCGTTGAAGAGCGAGGATTTGCCGACGTTGGGGAGACCGACGATGCCGAGCGAGAGCATAGGAGAGGAGGCAGGGGAGACACGACGGCGGGGAAGGCCCGAAGACCTTCCCCGCCGTCAGGGTGCATCAGGCGTTCAGCTGAGGAACCACGGGGCGAGCACCAGGCTCACCACGCTCATCAACTTGATGAGGATGTTCATCGCCGGGCCTGAGGTGTCCTTGAACGGATCGCCGACGGTGTCACCGACGACGGCGGCCTTGTGCGGGTCGGAGCCCTTGCCGCCCATGATCCCGCCCTCGATCGCCTTCTTGGCGTTGTCCCACGCGCCACCGGCGTTGGCCATGAAGAGCGCCATCATCACGCCCGTCACGGTGGCGCCGGCGAGGAGACCGCCCAGCGCCTTGACGCCGAGGAACTTGCCGACGAACACGGGGAGGAGCACCGAGGCGACGCCCGGGATGATCATCTCACGGAGCGCGGCCCCGGTGGAGATGTCGACGCAGCGCGCCGAATCGGGCTTCACGCCCGGCTTCCCTTCGAGGAGGCCGGGGATCTCACGGAACTGCCGACGGACCTCCTCGACCATCCCCTGCGCCGCACGGCCGACGGCCGTCATGGTCTGCGCGCCGACGAAGAAGGGCATCACGCCACCGATGAAGAGCCCGATGACGACCATCGGATCGACGAGGTTGAGCGTGGTGAGGTTCACGGCCGAGGCGTACGCCGAGAAGAGGGCGAGCGCGGTGAGCGCCGCCGACCCGATCGCGAAGCCCTTGCCGATGGCCGCGGTCGTGTTGCCGAGGGCATCGAGCCCATCGGTGATCTTGCGGACCTCGGGACCAAGATGGCTCATCTCGGTGATGCCACCCGCATTGTCGGCGATCGGGCCATACGCGTCGACCGACATCGTCACGCCGACCGTCGCGAGCATCCCGACCGCGGCGATCGCGACCCCGTAGAGTCCGGCGGCCCACACGGAGACGAACATCGCGGCGCAGATGAGGAGCACCGGGACGATCGTCGACTCCATCCCGACGGCGAGGCCGGCGATGATGTTCGTCGCCGGACCGGTCTTGGAGGATTCCGCGATGCGCAGCACAGGGCCGGCCGCGGTGTAGTACTCGGTCACGAGGCCGATGGCGACACCCGACACCGTCCCTGCGACGACGGCGAACCAGGGCCCGAGGGCGGGGAGGACGCGCCCGGTCTCGGCATCGACCATGTTGAGCGGGATCTGCGTGGTCATCCAGTAGGCGAAGACGAGGAAGAGCCCCGCCGCGATGAAGGTGACCGCACGGAGTGCGCTCGCCGGATTCCCCTTGGCGAGGATCCGCATGAGGAAGATCCCGATCAACGAGGCGGCGAGTCCGGCCGCGGTATAGCCGATCGGGAGGAGGATCGCCGCGGTGCGATTCGCATCGCTGAGCAGCGTCGAGGTCGCGGCGAGCGCGATCGTCGCGATGATCGCACCGACGTAGGACTCGAAGATGTCCGCGCCGAGGCCGGCGACGTCGCCGACGTTATCGCCGACGTTGTCGGCGATCGTCGCCGGGTTGCGCGGGTCATCCTCGGGGATCCCCGCCTCGACCTTGCCGACGAGGTCGGCACCGACGTCCGCGGCCTTGGTGTAGATGCCGCCGCCGACGCGCGCGAAGAGGGCGATCGAGCTCGCGCCCATCGCGAAGCCGGAGATGATCTCGCCGAAGAGCTTGTAGCTGGTGCCCCCCAGGAGCGCCTTCTGCCAGACGAACACCGCGGT
>CAIVJV010000186.1 GCA_903906325.1 uncultured Gemmatimonadota bacterium | reverse complement strand
CGCTTCAAGCAGATGATCCCGAACGCTCCAGAGGGCTACCCGGGGATGATGCCGATGACGGCGGCGATCGCGCCGGAGTTCGCGCGCCGCTGGCCGACCCTCGCGATCATCTTCGACAACCTCCACTCGCTGCACGACGTGATCTCGGATATCCTCGCGAACCCGGCGGTGCCGCGTGGGGAGAAGCGGGCGCTGATCCTCGAGGCGGTCGACGCCTATCGCGACGACACGACGCAGATCATGACGGTCGAAGGGTGGCGGAAGATGTCGATGGCGATGGGGATCGAGAATCAGGGGGGACCGGTGGTCGGCTTCCTCCCCGCGCTCCCGACCCTCTCGATGCCGCGCGGGATGGTCATGCGGCATGACAAGGACGGGAACCCGATCGGGGACCACCACCACCATGATCACTGAGGACAGGTCGCGCAGTTCGTCCAGATGAGGCGAGTGAGGTCGGCGATGAGCCGCTGCGCGGTGGCACGATCCGGGATGGCTCGCGTCAGGATCACGAGGACGATGGGGGCGCGACCCGGTGGATAGATGATCGCGGCATCGTGCGTGGTCGCGGTGATCCATCCGGTCTTATGGGCGACGGGGATCCCGGCGGGGAGGCCCGCCGGGATCTCGTCGTTGAATTCCTGTCGGAGCAGCGTGGCGCGCATCACGGCCGTGGCGGCGGCCGAGGCGGCCGCGCCTCGTTCGATCGCGGTGAGCAGACGCCCGAGGCCGCGGGCCGTCGTCACGTTGTTCCGCCCGGCCTCGAAGGCCTTCTGGTCCTCGACGCCGCGCCGCACGACGATGCCCTCGCCGCCGAGCGCCCGCATGGTCGCCGTGATCCGAACCGGGTCGAGGCGCTCGATCAGCACGTTGGTCGCGAGATTGCTCGACCGGACGATCATCTGCTCGTTCAGTTCGCGCAGGGAGATCGGTGCGCCGATGCGGTCGTAGAGCGCGGGGTCGGAGTCGTCGTCCCGGGCCAACGCGTATGGTGAGCCATCGATGATCGAGGCGAAGGTGTTCCGCAGGATGATCCGCTCATCCAACGTCACCTGCGCCGTGTCGAGATGGCGGAGCAGTTCGACCATCACCGGCACCTTCATGGTGCTCGCCGCGTGGAACGTCACCGTGTCGTCGATCCCGAGGGTCTCGTCCGTGGCGAGGTCGTGGACGTAGAGGCCCACCTGCGCGCCGGGGACCTCGGCGATGCGCACGCGAAGTGACGCCTCGAGCGCGGTCAGGTGCTCGGCGCGGCGGGCGATCCGGACCGGCGCGGCGGTGGTCCCGACAGGGGCCGGGGGACTCGACGCCCGACAGGCGGCACCGAGGAGGACGCAGAGGGGTAGCATGCGGAGTCTCATCCGGAGAAGTTACGCGAATGACCTGGCGCAGAACCATCACCGCGTGCGTGGCGCTCGCCCTCCTCACCGCGTGTGGTCGGCAGGGGCTTCGTCCGCTCGCCCAGGCCCCGGTGGCCGCCCCAGTCGGCGTGGCGGGCCCGACGGCGCCGGGGCTATCGGCCACGGGTGGCGCGGTCGTTGAGGGGACGGACCTGCCGTTGGTGTTCGTCGAGGCCGAGCCCCTGGTGGTCTCGGGCCGCGAGGGAGAGGGCGCGGCCATGCCCGATGCGGGGGACCTCGCGGTCGAGGGCGGCGAGGCCGCGGAGCCATCGGCGTCGATCCCAGCGCCGGTCTGGGACATCGACGTCGCGTCGTATGAAGGGCAGGATCGCGTCGCCTTCTTCGTGGATCGCTTCACCGGGCCGTCGCGCGCCACCTTCCAGCGCGCGCTCACGCGGCAGACGCGCTACGCGGAGATGATCACGACGAAGCTGCGTGCCGGTGGGTTGCCCGAGGACATGCTCTATCTCGCCCTCATCGAGAGCGCCTACGATGTGCATGCCTATTCACGGGCGGCCGCGGTCGGGATGTGGCAGTTCATGACGACGACGGCGCGGGGGGTGGGGTTGCGCGTCGATTGGTGGGTCGATGAGCGTCGCGACCCGGTGCGGTCCACCGAGGGGGCGGTGCGATTCCTGAACGAGCTGACCGATACCTTCGGGTCGGTCTATCTCGCCGCGGCGGCCTACAACGGGGGGGCGGGGCGTGTGTCGCGTGGGCTCACCCAGCACGCCTCCGCGCTCGAAGGGACGGCGGGCGACGATCTCTTCTTCGGGCTCGCCGAGCGCAACGCGCTCCGACAAGAGACGAAGGACTATGTGCCGAAGCTCATCGCGGCCGCGCTCGTGGGGAAGGATCCCGCGCGGTTCGGGGTGCGGGGGGATTCCCTCTTGCCCTTCCGTTGGGATTCGGTCCAGGTGTCTGTGGCGACGCCGCTCGCCGCCGTGGCCAAGGCGCTCGCGGTCCCGGTCGATACCCTCGTCGAGTACAACCCGCAGATCCTCCGGGGGATGACGCCACCGACGGGGAGCGCCCTCTACCTTCGCGTGCCGGTCGGGACGGCTGAGCGCTTCAACGACGGCTTCGAGGCGCTCGATCTCGATGAGCGTGCCGCCGTGCGGACCGTGGTCTCCAAGCGCGGGGATACGAGTGTGAAGCTCGCGAAGGCGAACGGGCTCACGTCACGACAGCTCGGGTGGTACAACCCCACCCTCAAGCGGCTCAAGAGCGGCGCGCTCCTTCCGGGCCAGCGCGTCCTGATCCCACGGCGTGATGTGGTGGCCGCCGCGCGCGACATTCCCGATCCCAAGGTCGAGCGGTATGGATCGTCGTCGCCGCGCATCCATCTCGTCAAGAACGGCGAGACGCTGAGTGCGATCGCCCGTCGCTACGGCACGAGCGTGCAGCGTCTCAAGGCGCTGAATCGGATCTCCGGCTCGGTGATCCGGCCGGGGCAGAGGATCAGGGTGAGGTAGAAAGCTAGAAGCTCAAAGCGTGACCATCGTCGCAGAGTTTCACCTAAACGCTCAGCCGTCAGCCTGATACCTGGTCTTCCCCCCTTCCTTCGCCAACAACCGGATCCCCTCGATCCGCATCCCCTTGTCGGCGCTCTTCGCCATATCGTAGACCGTCAGGAGCGCGACCGAGACCGCGGTGAGCGCTTCCATCTCCACCCCGGTGGGGCCGGCGGTCCGCACCTCCGCCTCGCAGCGGACGCTGTGCGTCACCTCGTCGAGCGCGAATCGCACCTGGACATCGCTCAGCATCAGCGGATGACAGAGCGGGATCAGCTCCGCGGTGCGCTTCGCCGCCATCACCCCCGCGACTCGCGCCACCCCGAGCACATCCCCCTTGGCGATCTGCGCATCACGTACGGCGACGAAGGCCTCCGGGCGCATCATGATCCGGCCCTCGGCGAGCGCGCGGCGCACCGTCGTGGCCTTGCCACTCACGTCGACCATCGCGGCGGAGCCATCGGCGGTGAGATGCGAGAGGGAGAGGTCGGGATCCGGCGTCATACGGAATGATCGGGAAGGCGGTGGATGGGCGGGTCCGGTCAGATCGCGCGACCGGCGAGCGCGCTGACCAACTGCGCGGTGATGAGCTGCGGATTCACATTCCCCTCCGCGAGTCGCTTGGCGGTCTCCACCTCGGGGATCGCGCGCACGGAGCGGCGCGCCGTGGGCTCATCGCCGCGCGCGGCGGCCTCGCGGGCGCGCTCGTGGAGCAGGACGGTCAGGGCATCGAGCACATCGCTGAAACTCCCCCGGGCCTTGGAGGAGCCGCTGGAGAGGGCGGCACGGAGCGCCGCCTCACGCCCCGTCTCCGCGGCGGTGAGGAGCTGCCGCGCGCGATCGACCGCGAGGGACCGATCGACCGCCCCGATCAGGGCTCCAGGGGCACCGCCGGCGAGTCGGACGAGATCGGCCGCCGATCCAGAGGGCAGCACCCCCTTCACGGTGGGATCATCGAGGAAGCGACGCACCATGGCCTCCGGCAGCGCCGGGATCCTGAAGGAGACCACGCGCGACCTGATGGTCGGCAGCAAGGTGCCCGGCTCACTCGACGTGAGGATGAAGGTCGTATCGGCCGGGGGCTCCTCGAGCAACTTGAGGATCGCGTTCGCCGTCTCCGGATTCGCCTCCTGCGGGACCATGCGTTCCGCATCACCGAAGACGAAGACCTTTCGGCGGGCGAGCGCGGGAGAGAGCGCGGCGAGCCGCGTGATCAGTGCCGCGACATAGCGGTAGATCCCGGTCGAGCCTTCGGGGCGTGCATACAGGCCATGCGCGGCGACCCGATCCTGGATCTCGCCACGGTACGCCTCGTCGACCTCGTCGCTCTCCGGATCACCGGTGATCCGCTCCCGCGGGAAGAACCACCGCAGGTCAGGATGCTGGAGGTCGCCGGAAAGTCGGCACTGGGCACAGGTGCCGCAGGGACCCTGGGGCGCCTCACAGAGCAACCGCTGCCCGAGCCAGAGCGCGAGCCGCTGCTTGCCGATCCCAGGCGGTCCCTGTAGGAGGAGACTCGCGGGGAGCGCCCCGCGATCGGCCAGATCGGCCAGGCGCGCCTGCGTCGTCTCGTG
>CAIVJV010000185.1 GCA_903906325.1 uncultured Gemmatimonadota bacterium | reverse complement strand
CTTCGATGAGGCCCGGCGTCATGCGGACGAGATGGTGCGTCGTCACGCCGGACGTGACCCCGGCGGCGTCCTGCACAGCCGTGCCGTCGTCCTCGTCGAGGCGCTCGGGGTCGAGGCCGCCGCCCCATTGGCGCGAGCGGCCCGGCTCGGCTCGGCCCGGGCGCAGCTGGCGGGCCACCCCGCGAGAAACGATGGGGCGCGCGCCAGCGTGGCGCTCGGGCGGGCGGCGCTGGCACTCCTCGCCGGCGATCGGGCCGAGGCCCGCATCTTCCTCGATGCCGCCGAGACCGGTCAGCTCGCACAGCATGGCAGCGCCGAAGAGCGGGAACTCCACGCCGGTCTGCGGGCGCTGCTCGACGAGGGCCACGCCTCGCGCGTCCCCGCCTGGCTCCCCCTCGGGCGCCTCGAGGGGCACCCGCTCCACGAAGGCCTCGAGCGGCTGCGCCTGCCGCGCGAGCGTCGCGAGATCGACATCCCCGCGGAGCCGGTACATCTCCCCCGTGCCCGCGGCGAGATCGAGCGAGAGATAGCCGTTCCGCTGGAAGATGCGGAGCTTGCGCATCCGATCCTTCGAGACCCGGCTCGAGGTGATCGTCGCCACCGCCCCGCTCGCGAATCGGAGCCGCGCATCGGCGATGTCGATCGACGGCGTGAGCACCGGGAGCCCCGCCGCCGACACCTCGGTCACCGGCGACCCGGTGAGGGTGAGCACGAGATCGATGTCGTGGATCATCAGGTCGAGCACCACCGCGACATCACTCCCACGCGGATTGAACGGCGCGAGACGATCGCTGTCGATGAAGAGTGGCTGATCGACATACGGCAACGCCGCGCGCACCGCGCGGTTGAAGCGCTCGATATGCCCGATCTGCACCAGCACCCCCTGCCGGTCCGCGAGATCGAGCAACGCATCCGCCTCGGCCAGCGTCACCGTGATCGGCTTCTCGATCAGGAGATGCTTGCCTTTGGCGAGCGCGGCCATCGCCACCTGGTGGTGGAAGGGCGTCGGCACCACGATCGAGACCGCATCCACCTGATCGAGCAGCGCGTCCACCGTCGGATGCGCCTCGATCTCCAGTTCGCGGGCGACCACCCCGGCGCGCTCCGCGTTCGCCTCATAGATGCCATGGAACGCGACGCCGGGGATCCCCCGCAGCAGGCGCGCGTGATGGTACCCGAGGCTTCCCGCCCCGATCACCCCGATGCGCACCGCCGGCCGCGTCATACCACGACCCCGCGCCCACTCGCCTCGACGAACGCGATGAACGCCTCGACCTCCGGCAACGGCTTGAGCTCGGCCCGGGCACGCTCGAGCGCCTGCGAGATGTTCTCCTCGGAGCGGAAGAAGAACCGGTACGCCTTCTTGAGCTCCGAGACCGTCTCCTCGGCGAACCCGCTGCGCTGCAGCCCGACCGAGTTGAGCCCGTAGAGCTTCACCGGGTTCCCCACCGCCTTCACGTAGGGGGGGATGTCCTTCGCTACCCGCGACATCCCGCCGACGAAGGCATGGCGGCCGATCTTCACGAACTGGTGCACCGCACAGAGCCCCGAGATGATCGCCCGATCGTCGATCTTCACATGCCCGGCGAGCTGCGTCGCGTTGGAGATGATCACCCCGTCCCCTACCTGGCAGTCGTGCGCGAGATGCACGTACGACATCAGGAAGCAATGCTTGCCGACGGTGGTCTTATACGACTCCGAGGTGCCGCGATTGATCGTGGCGTACTCGCGGATCGTCGTCCCCTCGCCGATCTCGACGGTGGTGACCTCCCCCTTGAACTTGAGGTCCTGCGGCTTGCCCCCGAGCACCGAGCCGATGCCGACGGTCACGCGGGGGCCGAGATGCACATGCTCCTCGAGGACGGCGCGCGTCTGGATCACGCTCCCGTCGCCGACGGAGCAATGGGGGCCGACGACGGCCCACGGACCGATCGTCACGTCGGTCCCGAGCTGCGCGCCGGGATCGACGATCGCGGTGGGATGG
>CAIVJV010000184.1 GCA_903906325.1 uncultured Gemmatimonadota bacterium | reverse complement strand
GCGGTAGCGTCGCCGGCCCGACCAACGGGATCGTCCTCGTCCGCAAGCAGGGTTAACCGATGTCCGAGACGACCAACTTCGAGGCGGCGGCCTACACGGCGCTCGGCACCCCGCGCGATCGCGTGGCGCTGCCGGGGGCGACGTTCGACGGCACCGTCAACCTGCCGGTCATGCACCAGGCGGTGAAGGCGTACCTCGCCAATCAGCGCCAGGGCACGCATGCGACCAAGACCCGCCGCTGGGTGGTGGGTGGCAATCAGAAGCCCTGGAAGCAGAAGGGGACCGGCCGCGCCCGTCAGGGCTCGACCCGCGCCCCGCACTTCGTGGGCGGTGGCACGGTCTTCGGGCCGCAGCCGCGCAGCTACGAGCAGACGCTGCCGAAGGGCGTGAAGACGCTGGCGCGCAAGAGCGCGCTCAACGCGCGGGCCCGTGAGGGGGCGCTCCTCGTCATCGACCGCTTCGCCTTCGAGAAGCCCAAGACGACGCAGGTCGCGCAGCTCCTCGCGCGCCTCGAGCTCCTCGGGCGCAAGGTCCTGATCCTCACCGACGGCCATCAGCCGATGGTGTACCTCAGCGGCCGCAACATCCCGAACGTCCGCATCTCGGCCTACAGCGACGTGACCACGTATGACGTGGTCTGGTCGGATGTGGTGCTCGTCGAGGCGGGGGCGATCGGGCAGTCGCTCGCGCCGGTGACGGAGTCGGCGGCGCCGGTGAAGGTCAAGAAGGCTCCGGCCAAGGCGAAGGCGCCGAAGGCCGAGGCGAAGGGTGCGAAGGCGGCGCCGGCCAAGAAGGCGCCGGCGAAGCAGGCCGCGGCGAAGGCGGCCGCGAAGCCGGTGGCCAAGCCGGCGGCGAAGAAGGCGCCGGCCAAGAAGGCCGCCAAGAAGAAGGGGGAGTAACCGATGCCGACCATGATCCGCACCATCGTCCGTCCGCTCGTGACCGAGAAGACCTCGGCCGCGTATCAGGACCGTGGTGAGTACACGTTCGAAGTCCACCCGGATGCCACCAAGACCACCATCAAGGCGGCGATCGAGTCGCTGTTCGGGGTGACGGTCACGGGCGTCTGGACCTCGCAGCAGCGCGGCAAGCCCCGGCGGGTCGGGGGGAGCGCGGGGCTGCGTCCACGCTGGAAGAAGGCCATCGTGACGCTCAAGGCGGGCGACACGATCGAGATCTTCGAGGGCTGATCACCATGGGTATCCGTCAATTCAAGCCGGTGAGCGCCGCGACGCGGTTCCGTTCCGTGTCGGACAACGACGTCATCACCCGCTCCACGCCGGAGAAGTCGCTGACCGAGCCGCTCAAGAAGAGCGGTGGGCGCGACAATCACGGTCACATCTCGATGCGGCGCCTGGGCGGTGGCCACAAGCGCAAGTACCGCCTCATCGACTTCAAGCGGAACAAGTTCGGCCAGGTCGCGACGGTCGAGCACATCGAGTATGACCCGAACCGGTCCGCGCGCATCGCGCTCGTGGTGTACGGCGACGGGGAGAAGCGCTACATCCTGCATCCCAAGGGGCTCGCCGTCGGCGACACCGTGGTGAGCGGGAAGGGTGCCGACATCCGCACGGGCAACGCGCTCCCGCTCCGGGAGGTGCCGCTCGGTACCGCGGTGCACAACGTCGAGCTCAAGCCGGGGAAGGGCGGGCAGATGGCCCGGTCGGCCGGCACGAGCGTCCAGGTCGTCGCGAAGGAGGGGGAGTATGTGACCCTCCGGATGGCCTCGACCGAGATGCGCATGGTGCACGGCGACTGCCTCGCCACGATCGGCGAGGTCGGCAACGCCGAGCACGAGCTGATCTCGTGGGGCAAGGCGGGCAAGACGCGCTGGATGGGGCGTCGCCCGAAGGTCCGCGGTGAGGTGATGAACCCGGTGGATCACCCGCACGGTGGCCGCACGCGCGGCGGCCGCAACGTGGTGAGCCCGTGGGGCAAGAAGGAGGGCGTCAAGACGCGCAACACCAAGAAGGCGTCGCAGCGTCTGATCGTCCGTGGCCGGAAGCGCGGCAAGGCCACCCAGAGCTGATCGAGGAATCCAGACATGTCACGTTCCATCAAGAAGGGCCCGTTCATCCAGGAAGCGCTCCTCAAGCGGGTGCTCCAGATGAACGCCAAGAACGAGAAGAAGGTCGTCAAGACCTGGTCGCGCGCGAGCACGGTGATCCCGGAGTTCGTGGGGCACACCTTCGCGGTGCACAACGGGAACAAGTTCATCCCGGTGTACGTCACGGAGAACATGGTCGGGCACAAGCTCGGCGAGTTCGCCCCGACGCGCCTCTTCCGTGGCCACAGCGGCAATAACAAGACGGACAAGAAGGCGGCGCCGGCGGCCGCGGCCCCGGCCGCGAAGGGAGGGAAGTGAGATGACGGAAGCGCGCGCGATCCAGCGCACCACGCGGCAGTCGCCCTACAAGATGCGGCTGGTCATCGACCAGATCCGTGGCTTGGGCGTCAATGACGCGTTGGCGATGCTGAAGTTCTCCAAGAAGCATGCGGCGACGCAGATCTCGAAGGTCTTGGCGTCGGCCGTGGCGAATGCCGAGCAGGCGGCCCGCTCGGCGAACACCTCGCTCGACGTCGATGCGCTGTATGTGAAGCACGCGATCGTGAACGAGGGACCGAAGCTCAAGCGGTGGACGCCGGCGGCCATGGGCCGGGCGACGCCGGTCCTCAAGCGAACCAGCCACGTCGAGATCGTCGTGGCCGAGAAGGAAGGGCGATAATGGGACAGAAGACCAATCCGATCGGCTTCCGCCTCGGGGTGTCGCGGGACTGGCGCTCCACGTGGTTCGCCACCAAGGAGATCCCGACGCTGCTGAAGGAGGACGCACTCCTCCGGAAGTACCTCAAGGCGCGTCTCGGCGGCGCGGCGATCGCGGACGTCACGATCGAGCGCAAGCCGGGCAAGGTCGTGGTGACGATCCACACCGGGCGTCCGGGCGTCGTGATCGGCAAGAAGGGCCAGGCGGTCGAGGAGCTCAAGACCGAGCTCCAGCAGCTGACGGGCAAGGAGGTCGGGGTCAACGTCGAGGAGATCAAGCGCCCGGAGATCGAGGCGCAGCTCGTCGCGGACAACATCGCCGCCCAGCTCGCGCAGCGCATCTCGTTCCGTCGGGCCATGAAGAAGGCGGTCCAGGCGGCGATGCGGATGGGCGCCGAGGGGATCAAGGTGAAGTGCTCGGGCCGCTTGGGCGGGGCCGAGATCGCGCGGGTGGAGGGCTATCACGAGGGGCGCGTGCCGCTCCACACCCTCCGCGCCGACATCGACTATGCGACCTCGACGGCGAAGACCACCTTCGGCACCATCGGTGTGAAGGTCTGGATCTTCAAGGGCGAGATCGTCGAGGGGCGGCGTGGCAACACGTACTCCTCGGACGCGTAAGGAGACCTGACCGATGCTCGCACCGAAGCGCGTCAAGTTCCGCAAGATGTTCAAGGGTCGGACGACCGGGTTGGCCACGCGTGGCGCGACCGTGGCGTTCGGGACCTTCGGCCTCCAGGCCCTGGAGCCGGGGTGGGTGACGGCCCGGCAGATCGAGGCCAGCCGCGTGGCGCTCACGCGTCACATCAAGCGCGGCGGCAAGGTCTGGATCCGGATCTTCCCCGACAAGCCGGTCACGAAGAAGCCGGCCGAGACCCGCATGGGCAAGGGCAAGGGATCGCCCGAGCTCTGGGTGGCGGTGGTGAAGCCGGGCCGGGTGTTGTTCGAGATCGAGGGCGTCTCCAAGGAGATCGCCCAGAAGGCGCTGGCGCTCGCCTCGGCGAAGCTCGGCGTCAAGACGAAGTTCGTGGCCCGTGAGGAGGCGTCGAGCGATGAAGGCTGAGGAGATCCGCAAACTGACCGCCAGCGAGATCGAGGCGCGCGTGGCGGAGCTGGAGCGGGAGCGTTTCAATCTGCGCTTCCGCAGCGCGACCGAGCCGCTGAGCAATCCGCTCCGGCTGCGCACCATCCGGCGCGACATCGCCCGGCTGCAGACCGTGCTCCGGCAGATGACGGAGGCCGCGCGCTGACCGCGCGCGAGGAGAACTGATGGCAGAGACCGTGAAGACCGCCGCCCCCGCCCGCCCGGCCCGCAAGACGCGCCAGGGGCTCGTGGTGAGCGACAAGATGGACAAGACCGTCGTGGTCGCGATCGAACGTCGCGTGCCGCACCCGGTGTACGGGAAGATGGTGACGCGGACCAAGCGCCTGAAGGCGCACGACGAGCAGAACTCGGCGAAGGTCGGCGACACCGTCCGCATCGTCGAGACCCGCCCGCTGTCGAAGGACAAGCGGTGGCGGTTGCTCGAGATCGTCGAACGCGCGCGCTGAGGAACTGACCGATGATCCAACAGGAATCCGTGGTGAAGGTCGCGGACAACTCGGGGGCCAAGAAGGCCCTCGTGATCCGCGTCCTCGGCGGCACGCGCCGCCGCTACGCTGGCCTCGGCGACAAGGTCGTCGTGGCGGTGAAGGACGCGTTGCCGAACGGCACCGTCAAGAAGTCCGACGTGGCCAAGGCGGTCGTCGTCCGGACCGTCAAGGAGACGCGCCGGAAGGACGGCAGCTACATCCGCTTCGACGAGAACGCCGTCGTCATCATCGATGACAAGGGCGAGCCGCGGGCGACCCGTATCTTCGGTCCCGTGGCGCGCGAGCTGCGCGAGAAGCGGTACATGAAGATCGTCTCCCTCGCCCCCGAGGTGCTCTGACATGCGCATCCTGACCTACCGCAAGACGCGCGGCCAGAAGAACGTCACGCGGCATGCCCGGAACGCCGCGCGCGCCGCCATGCACATCACCCGCGGCGACACCGTGCGCGTGATGCGCGGGGACGACAAGGGGAAGGAAGGGAAGGTCATCCGCGTCCATCTCAAGACGGGGCGTGTGACGATCGAGGGGATCAACATCGTGAAGAAGCATCGGCGGGCGCGCACGGCCGAGGAGCAGTCGGGCATCATCGAGATGCCGGCGCCGGTGGCCGTGTCGAACGTGATGCTGTTGGATCCGAAGTCGGGGAAGCCGGTGCGCGTCCGCACCCGGGTGGACTCTGACGGTACGAAGGAGCGCGTCAGCGCCAAGAGCGGGGAAGCGATCCCCGCCCGCCGCTGACCGAGGACTGAGACATGGCGACCACGAAGCAGCAGGGCCAGAAGAAGGGCGGGGCCGGGGCGGGCGAGAAGCGCGCCTCGATGCTCCCGAAGGAGCATGCGGGGGCCGGGCAGCCGGCGCCGACGCCGCGCCTCCACACCTATTACGTGAAGACCGTCCGGGCGCGGCTGATGCAGCAGTTCGGCCTCAGCAACCCCCACCAGGTCCCCACGCTCGAGAAGATCACGCTCAACGTCGGTATGGGCGAGGCGATCAAGCAGCCCAAGGTGCTCGACGCGATCGTCGACGAGGTGGCGACGATCACCGGGCAGAAGCCGATGCGCACGAAGGCGAAGAAGTCGATCGCGAACTTCGGGCAGCGTGAGGGGCAGGAGATCGGCGTGGCGGTGACGCTGCGCGGGGCCCGCATGTGGGAGTTCCTCGATCGCTTCATCTCGACGGCGATCCCGCGCATCCGCGACTTCCGCGGGCTCAACACCCGCTCCTTCGACGGCCGGGGCAACTACAGCCTGGGCGTCAAGGAGCAGATGATCTTCCCGGAGATCAACTACGATCTCGTGGAGCAGATCCACGGGATGGACATCACCTTCGTCACCACGACCGACCGGGACGACATCGCCTTCGCGCTGCTGCGCGAGCTCGGGATGCCGTTCCGTGGTGATGACAAGCCGATCGTCGTGCAGGGCTGAGGAGACCATGGCCAAGAAGAGCACCATCGAGAAGAACGAGCGGCGCAAGCAGCTCGCGGCGAAGCACGCCGCCAAGCGGCAGGCGCTCGCCGACACCGTCCGGAGCCCGAAGGCCTCGGATGAGGAGAAGCGGGCCGCCCAGGTCGCGTTGCAGAAGCTGCCGCGCAACTCGGCCAAGGCCCGGGTGCGGAACCGCTGCCAGATGACCGGCCGCAGCCGCGCCTACATCTCGACCTTCGGGTTGAGCCGTATCGCCTTCCGCGAGATGGCGCTGCAGGGGTTGATCCCCGGCGTCCGCAAGGCGAGCTGGTAGCAGGACCCCCAGGGGAGCAGGCCCGGTCGCCCTCTGCGCCGGGAACCACCCCCCGCCCATCCTTCCAGGTCCGGTGGATGCCGGAAACCAGAGGAGCACGAGACGTACCATGAGCATGACCGACCCGATCGCCGATATGCTCACGCGGATCCGCAATGCTGTCGCCTCGAAGCATCGCCGCGTGGACATCCCGGCCTCCAAGCTGAAGACCGAGATCGCTCGGCTCCTCAAGGAGTCGAACTTCATCGCGGACTACAAGACCGTCGAGACCGAGGAGGGCAAGAAGGTCCTCCGTGTGGCGCTCAAGTACGCCGGGGGCACCCCGGTGATCCGTGAGTTGCAGCGCGTCTCGTCGCCGGGCCTCCGGCGCTACGTCGGCGCGGGGGAGATCCCGCGCGTGCGCAACGGGCTGGGCGTCGCGATCCTGAGCACCTCGCAGGGGCTCATGACCGACCGGCAGGCGCGTTCCGCGCGGACCGGTGGTGAACTCCTCGCCTACGTCTGGTAAGGAGCCCCCCACATGTCACGTATCGGAAAGTTGCCGGTGACGATCCCGGCCGGTGTCACGGTCACGCTGCAGGGGAACACGGTCCACGTGAAGGGCCCCAAGGGGGAGCTCTCGCGGACGATCAATCCCGAGCTCACGGTCCAGGTCGAGGGGAGCACCCTCACGGTCTCGCGCCCGTCGGATGAGCCGATGCACAAGTCGCTGCACGGGCTCTCGCGCACCCTGATCGCCAACATGGTGGAAGGGGTCTCGAAGGGCTATGCGAAGCAGCTCGAGATCACGGGCGTCGGGTTCAAGGCGGAGGCGAAGCCGTTCGGCTTGCAGCTCGCGTTGGGCTTCTCGCACCAGATCCAGTACAAGGCGCCGGCGGGGATCAAGCTCTCCGCGCCGCAGCCCACGCAGGTGGTGATCGAGGGCGTGGACAAGGAGAAGGTCGGTCAGGTCGCGGCGGAGATCCGTCTGCTGCGTCCCCCCGAGCCGTACAAGGGCAAGGGGATCAAGTATGCGGGTGAGATCATCCGGCGGAAGGCCGGTAAGGCGGGAGGTAAGTAATGCCGGGGAAGCGTGTACCGAAGACGCGGGCGGGGTTGCGCGCCCGGCGTCACATCCGAGTGCGGGCGAAGGTGGCGGGGACGGCCGAGCGGCCGCGGCTCGTGGTCTTCCGTTCGCTCAAGCATATGTCGGCGCAGTTGGTGGACGATGTGCGTCAGCACACGCTCCTGACGGTGACCGATGCGGGGCTCACCGGGAAGAAGACCGAGCGGTCGACCGCGGTGGGGAAGCGCATCGCCGAGCAGGCGAAGGCGGCGGGGATCACGAAGGTCGTGTTCGACCGCGGGGGATACCAGTATCACGGCCGCGTGAAGGCGGTGGCCGACGGAGCCCGCGAAGGCGGGTTGGAGTTCTAAATGGCTGAGACGACAGGTGGGATGGGGGCGCCGGGTGGGCGCCGTGGGGGCGGAAGTGTATCTGACCTCGGCGTTCGCGCGGCTTCGGACGACAGAACTTGCCCGATACAATCGG
>CAIVJV010000183.1 GCA_903906325.1 uncultured Gemmatimonadota bacterium | reverse complement strand
GTCACCGTCACCCCGGGGTCTGCCGTCACCGTCGCACTCAGCTGCGCCGCCTGCGTGATGATCACCGCCACCGTGTCCGGCGTCGCGTCCACGCGCTGCACCCCGATCACCGGCACCGCCGCCGTCCCCGTCACCCCGCCGGCGCTCGCCGAGATCGTCGCCGTCCCCCGCTTGACCGCCGTCACCTGCCCGGACGCGCTCACCGTCGCCACGCTCGCGTCACTCGAGGTCCAGGTCACCCCCGCCGTCGGGAGCGTCACCCCCCCGTCCCCGCGCAGCGTCACCCCCAGCTGCGCCGACTGCGACAGCCGCAACGGCGCCCCGCCCCCGGATACCGCCACCTCCCGCACCACCGCCGGCGCCACCACCGCCTCGCCGCAGGAGAGGCCGGCAAGGAGCACCGCCGCGAGCCCCGCGCCCCACCGGGCGCGAGTCAGGATACGAAGACGATTCGACGAGGAGTCGGTACGCATAGGAGGCATGTCCTTCCCTGATCCAGTGATCAGCGTGTCAGTGAATACGTGGTGATCCGGCCTTACCGCTTCTCGCGTACGATCTCGTACGCCACATCCCCGAGGGCGCGCTCACTCGCCGGGATGTCCAACAACCAATCCAACAGCGCATCCAACGTCGCGCGGATCAGCGGGACCTCCCCCGCATCCTCCGTCACGCGTCGCTCCGCGACCCCCACATAGGGCACATACCGCTTGGTCGCGACCACCACCAACCGCTCAGCGCGGCGCTGCACCCCCTCGGGGAGGACCGTCCGCAGATGGATCCCGCCCTGCTGCCGCTGCGCGACCGTGGGCAACTCCGATTTCTGACCGGCCCGTACCCGGACGCGGGGCATGAACATGTTCGGGAAGAGGACCTCGACCGAATCCGACGTCACGAGGAAGACGGTGAGATAGACCTCCTCGTCGGAATCGACGGTGAGGATCAACTCGTCGGAGCTCTCCGGCGTCCCCCGATCCATGTAGCGCGACTGATTGGCCTTCACCGCGAACCGGAAGCCCGGCGGGGCCGACGCGGGATCGCGACGCACCGTCGCCCGCACCACCACGCGGTACAGCGCGCCCGGGGTGAACGGCTCCCCACGCTCCCACGCCTCCTCGAGGATCGTATGGCTCGTCACGATCCCCTGCGCCGCCTCGCGCACGATCTCCGCGAAGGTCTCGGTGACCCCCGCGCTATCCTCGAAGGTGGTGACCTCGGTCATCGCCGTGAGCCGGCGCCCCAACGCCTCCCCCACCGCAGCATGCAACGCCTGTGCGAGCGCCTTCGCCCGGATGTCACGGAGCGACATCTCCTCCGTGAACGTCGCGCGCCCCTCGGCGCGGGCGACCTCGATCCCCGGCCCAGGGGTCTGTGCCTGCCCCGTCCGCCCACCGACGAGGAGCGCCGTGCCAAGGAGCACGGCGCCCGGAATCATGCGAAGGAGACTCACGGCTTCTTGATGAAGGGGAGCGGCGTGTCGACCCCGGCCCCGAAGAGCTGCGGGGTCTGCTCACGCTGCCGGATGCGACGCGACATCCGCACCACCTCCGGCGTCACCTGGTCGGCCAGCGCCTTCGCGGAGGGCACCGAGTCCGGCACCCCGTTGGCGAAGGTCTTCTTGATCTGGTCGAGGAAGGTGTAGGTGAAGAGCCCGTGCTGTTCCTGGTCGTACCACCCGCTCACCTCGGTCGAGCGCGAGGCGGTGAGCACCACCGAGTTCGCCGTGGCCAACACCGGATTCTCCACGCGGAGCGTCAGCGGGCTGATCCCGCGGAGCAGCGAACCGCGATCGGTGAGCCCGCTGAAGCAGGCGTCCATCACCACGGTGATCGAGCTCGCCGGGAGCTGCGCGAGGTTGTTGTAGATCTGCTTCACCGGGAATCCGGTGAGGCCGATCGACTGCGGGTCGGCATCGGAGGGCACGAGATACGCCGTGCCGCTCCCCGGGTCGGGCGCGCCGTGCCCCGAGTAGAAGACGAAGACGTCCGACGGCTTCGCCGGATCCATGTAGTTGTAGAGCTGCCCCTTGAAGTCGCGCTCGGAGCCGAAGATGCGCTGCATCGTGGAGTACGAGGCGTTCCGCTCGAAGATGATGTTCTCCTCACGGAACCCAAAGGTCTGCACGAGGAACTGCCGCATCGCCTCAGCGTCACGCACCGCGTAGTCGACCGGCGGAACCTCCCCGCGAGCGTAGCTCTTGTTGCCGATCACGACCGCGACCGCATCGGGATTGACGAGCCCCGTCTTGGGCGGGAGGATCGAGGGAACGTAGGCCGGCTCGGGCGCGGGCCCACCGCGCGGCGCCGCGGCGGCGAGACGCGCCAGTTCGGCCTCGCGATACTCGCGCACCTTCCGCTCCGCCTCCGCGATCACGACCGTCGCGGCCGAGTCGATCGACTGCTGACGCTGCGCCACCGCGCGATCGAACGCCGCCTTCTGCACCGGATACATCTGCTGGTCCTTCTCGTACTGCGCGACGTCCTTCTTGTACCCGCTGAGGCGAACCGTCCGGACGAGGAAGGTCGTCGCGAGCGCTGCGCCCGCCGCGCTACCGGCCGTGCATCCACCGTTCGCGGCGACCGGGAGCACCGCCCCCGGCGCCACGTAGGTCCCGTTCACGAAGGAGCCGTACGGGCCCGCGCCCGTGATCTCCTGCTTCCCGCACAAGGACGCCGTGCCGACGAAGGCGCCGGCGCCGACGAGCAGGCCGAGCACCGACGGGACCCCCATCCCCGGCCGGGCCGGTGGGATCGGGGTGTAGGGCTGTTCCGGCATCGGGAACTGCGACTCGAGCGACTTCACGACGTCGAGTCGGCTCGGGACGATCGGGGCGCCCACGCCAGCGGCGGGGGTCGGGGCCGGCGTCTCGACCGCCGACTGCGCGGCGACCTGGATCCCCATCACCGCGAGGAGGACCGCGAACACCCCACTACGCACGAGTACGGACCGCATCATGGTTTCTTCTCCGGCGTCTCCGCCATCTTCTGGATCTCCGATTCCAACTCCGCGAACAACTGCGTCTTGCGAACCGCGGCGAAGAGCTCGGTCTTCGCCGCGACCTTGTCGACCACTGCCTTGGCGACCACGCCCTGCGGCAGCTCCATCAACACATACACGCGAGCCCCCGACCCACGGGGCTGCACCACCTGCTGGCGCACCTTGGTCCCCACCAACGTCTCATCGACGAAGCTCTTGGTGACCTCGGTGAACTCCTCGACGAGATCGTTGCACTCCGGGCCCGGGACCTCTTGGCGGATGCGCTCTTGCATCGACTCCACGCGGACCTTGATCTGCTGCGCGATCTGCAAACGGGCGCCGACCTGCGCGCGCGAGATCGCCGTCTGGAGCGAGGTGGAGGTCGCCACCCCGACGCCGAGGAGGACGCCGGGTTCCGGCGCGGGGGGCTGCAGGGCCCACGCGGGGGTGGGGACCGACGGCTCCTCCTGTGCACGGAGAGCGACGGGCGCCACGGCGAGCGCGGCGCCTAATAGGATGAGCGTGAGTCGCATGGGGCGGAATCTACACCGCGCATGGGAGAGCGTAAGTGACACATGTCACAATCGGCCGGGCGGTCAGGCCCGGCGACCACGGCCTGCGGCCCTTGGATCGGGAAACGCACAAGGTCCCGAACGCAGCGCGTCGGGACCTTGGCGAACGTGTGAAGTGTACCCTCATCGGGACGGCGGGATTCGAACCCGCGACCCCCTGAACCCCATTCAGGTGCGCTACCGGGCTGCGCTACGTCCCGTCCAGAAACTGCCTAGACAGACGGAGAAGTTAGCCAGATGGCGACCGAAGGTCTAGCCCATTGTTCGGCAAAGACTTGCGGCATGCGAAGCAGTCCTCCATCGAACCGCTTGTGCCTCCCCGGGTAATCAGCGACACTAGCCCCACACC
>CAIVJV010000182.1 GCA_903906325.1 uncultured Gemmatimonadota bacterium | reverse complement strand
TCGAGCAGTATCTCACGACGCTGAGGCCGAGCTGATGCGCGAGGTCTCCATCGCGCGGAACTACGCCGAGGCGTTGCTCACCCTCGCCACCAAGGCGGGGGCGCGCGACACGTGGGGCGCGACCATCAGCGCCCTCGGTGATGCCGTGGCCGGCGAGGCGGCGCTCCGCACGGTCCTCGAGCACCCGCGCGTGACCATGGCGCAGAAGACGCAGCTCCTCCGGAGCGCGCTCGGCGGGATCGCCGCGCCGACCTTCGTGCGCTTCGTCGAGAAGCTCGTCGCCAATCGGCGGCAGATGCTCCTCCCGACGATCGCGACGGAGTACCACAACCTGTTGGATGCGGCGGAGGGGCGTGTGCATGCGCGCGTGACCGTCGCCCGCGAGGCCGATGCCGCGATGCGCGAGGCGATCGCCGCCGCGCTGTCCAAGGCGCTGCAGAAGACCGTCGTGCCGCACCTGACCGTCGACCCGCGGATCATCGGGGGCGTGGTGGTGCGGGTCGGCGACACGGTGATGGATGGGTCGGTGCAGCGCCGGTTGAGCCGGCTCCGCGACCGGCTCGTCTCGGCGCGCTGAGCGATGTCGGCCGGCCCGTTCCAGGTCCGGATCGTCCCCAAGCCCTGGGGGCATGAGACGATCTGGGCGCACACCGAGCACTATGTGGGGAAGGTGCTCCACATCAAGGCGGGGCACGCCCTCTCGCTCCAGTACCACAATCAGAAGGACGAGACGATCCACCTCCTGCGCGGCGAGATGATCTACCGCATCAAGGAGGGGGAGCAGCTCGTCGAGAAGACGCTGAAGGCCGGGGAGAGCTATCGCAACACGCCGGGGACCATCCATCAGATGGAGGCGGTCACCGATTGCGACGTGCTCGAGGCCTCGACCCCGCATCTCGATGATGTGGTGCGTCTGACCGATCGCTACGGCCGCGAGGGGACCTCCGCACCGTGAAGGTGATCATCCCGCTCGCCGGGAAGGGGACGCGGCTGCGGCCGCACACCCACACCGTACCGAAGCCGATGCTCAAGGTGGCCGGGAAGCCGGTGATGGACTACGTGATGGACGACGTGGCCAAACTGAACGGCGTGACCGAGGTCGTCTACATCACGGGGCATCTCAAGGAGACCGTGGAGCGCCATGCGCGCGGCGCCTACCCGATCCCCGGGCGCTTCATCGAGCAGCGGGTCCAGGATGGCACGGCGGGGGCCATCGCGCTCGCCAAGGACCGGGTCGATGCGCCGGTGCTCATCATCTTCGTCGACACAATCTTCGACGCCGACCTCTCGGTGATCGAGGGGTGCGAGGACGATGGGATCATCTGGACCAAGGAGGTCGAGGACTACCAGCGCTTCGGCGTGGTGGTCACCGACGCGAACGGCCATATGACGCGGATCGTCGAGAAGCCGTCGACGCCGATCTCCAAGCGCGCGAACATCGGGCTCTACTACATCAAGAACTGGCGGCTCCTCTACGAGGGGATCGCACATGTGTTGGCGCAGCCCGCGAACAAGGGGGAGTTCTACCTCACCGACGCCTTCCAGTACATGATCGAGCGCGGGGCGAAGATCCGGGTGATCGACGTGGAGGGATGGTATGACGCCGGGAAGCTCGACACCCTGCTCGAGACCAATCAGGTGATGCTCCAGAAGGGGCGCGCCGAGCGACCGGCCGACGTACCGGCGGGGGTGACGATCATCGAGCCGGTGCGGATCGAGGCGGGGGCGACGGTGCGCAACGCGACCGTCGGGCCGAACGTGGTGATCCCGGCCGGGAGCACGGTGACCGACTCGACGCTACGGGACACGATCCTCGGGACCGGGACGACGGTCACCGGGTGCACGCTGCACTCCTCGATGATCGGGGATGCGTGCCATGTGGAGGGGGTTACGGGGGCGGTCGTTCTTGGCGACCATTCGGAGGTTCGCCGCAGTTCGTAGCGTCGTAGTCGTGGTCCCCACCCCCCACCCGTGGACCGAACGTGACCGACCAGCTCCATCGCCGTGACCTGCTGAAGCAGGCCCTCCTCACCGGTGCCGGCCTCGCGGCCGCCGGGGCGCTCACCCCCCTCCCCGCCATCGCGGAATCGATCACCGCCGCCACCGCCCCCGACGCGGTGCCGGAGCGGCCCGTCGGCGCCAAGACGATGAAGGGGGTCCCCTTCGCGCGGCATGCGGTGGTGCGCTTCGCGATCGTCGGCACCGGACTCCGTGGGCGGAGCATGCTCTCCGAGCTGCTCGCGATCGATGGGGTACAGATCGTCGCGGTCGCGGACATCGCGCCCGAGAAGGCGGCGCGCGCGGTGAAGATGTGCACCGATGCGGGGCAGGCGGCACCGGCGGTCTACACGAACGGCGAGCGCGACTTCGAGCGCCTCGTGCAGCGCGACGACATCGACTACGTCTATACGGCCACCCCGTGGGAATGGCATGTGCCGGTCCTCCTCGCCGCGCTCCGGGCGGGGAAACACTGCGGCGCCGAGTGCCCGGTGGGGACGACGCTCCAGGACCTTTGGGCCTTGGTGGATGCCAGCGAGCAGGCGCAGCGGCACTGCATGCAGCTCGAGAACTGCAACTACGGCTACAACGAGATGCTGGTGAACCGCCTCGTGCACGATGGCGTGCTCGGCGAGGTGCTCTACGGGTCGGCGGCCTATCTGCACGACCTGCGCGAGATCCTCTTCGAGAACCGCGACGAGGGGCTCTGGCGGCGCGGGTGGCACACGCGGATGAACGGGAACCTCTACCCGACCCATGGATTGGGGCCGGTGGCGTGGTACATGGACCTCAACGCGGGCGACCGGATGACCTATCTGGTCTCGATGAGCACGCCCGAGCGGGGGCTCACGCTGCATCGCGAGCAGACCGTGACCGACAAGACCGACCCCAAGTGGCAGGAGCGCTACCTCACCGGGGATCTCAATTCCTCGCTGATCATGACCGCGAAGGGGCGGAACATCCTCCTGCAGCACGATGTCTCGAACCCGCGGCCCTACTCCCGCCTCAACGGGGTGCAGGGGACCAAGGGGGTCTTCGAGGATTATCCGGCGCGCATCTACGTGGATGGGCAGGCGGGAGGGGAGCGCTTCGGGTCGATCGATCCCTACAAGAAGACGCATGAACATCCCCTCTGGACGCGCGTCGGTGAGCTCGCGCGCAAGAAGGGCGGCCATGGGGGGATGGACTTCATCATGGCGTATCGGCTGGTGGAGTGCATGCGCGAGGGGCTCGTGCCCGACCTGGATGTCTACGACGCCGCGAGCTGGAGCGCGCCGATGCCGCTGAGCCAGATGTCGGTGGCCAAGGGGAGCGCGCCGATGGCGTTCCCCGACTTCACCCGCGGGGCCTGGCGGAGGGCCAAGTAGATGCGGCTCGTCTCCCTCGATTGGATCGTCATCGTCATCTCCCTGGTGATCGCCTTTGTCCCCGCCCTGATGATGGCCCGGCGGGCGGGGCAGAACACCGAGGAGTTCTTCACCTCCGGACGCGCCGCGCCGTGGTGGCTCATCGGGATCTCGATGGTCGCGACGACCTTCTCCACCGACACGCCGAACCTCGTGACCGACCTCGTCCGGCAGGGCGGGGTGGCGGGGAACTGGGCGTGGTGGGCCTTCCTGCTCACCGGGATGGCGACGGTGATGTTCTACGCCCGGATGTGGCGCCGCTCGGGGGTCCTCACCGACCTCGAGTTCTACGAGATCCGCTATTCGGGGCGCGCCGCGAGCCTCGTCCGCGGCTTCCGCGCCATCTACCTCGGCCTCGTCTTCAACGTGGTGATCATGGCCACGGTGAACCTCGCGGCGGTGAAGATCGCGAGCATGCTCCTCGGGTGGGAGATGGAGCGCACCCTGCTCTGGTGTGCGGGGCTCAACATCGGCTTCGCGGCGATCTCGGGGCTCTGGGGGGTCTTGGTGATCGACCTCATCCAGTTCGGGATCGCGATGACGGGGGCCTTCGCGGCGGCATGGTTCTCGCTGCAGCGGCCGGAGGTCGGTGGGCTCGCCGGGCTCTTCGCCAAGCTCCCGGCCGAGAGCTACGCCTTCCTCCCCGATAGCTCGAACCCGGCGACCTTCCTCACGATCTTCATCCTTCCGCTCACCATACAGTGGTGGTCGGTCTGGTATCCAGGCGCGGAGCCTGGCGGCGGGAGCTACATCGCGCAGCGGATGCTCGCCTCCAAGAGCGAGAAGGATGCGCTCCTCGGGACGCTCTTCTTCAATGTGGCGCACTATGGGATGCGGACCTGGCCCTGGATCATCGTCGCCCTGAGCTCGATCCTCGTCTTCCCGACGCTCCCGGATATCGCACAGGCCTTCCCGAACGTCCCCGCGAACCTGATCGGGCATGACATCGCCTATCCCGCGATGCTGACCTTCCTCCCCGCGGGGTGGCTCGGCCTCATGATCGCAGGACTCCTCGCGGCCTATGTCTCGACGATCGTCACCCACCTCAACTGGGGGACCTCGTATCTGGTGCACGATTTCTATCGACGCTTCGTGCGCGCGAATGCCGCCGAGCGGCACTATGTGATGGTCGGGAGACTCGTGACGGCGGGCTTGATGCTCGTCGCCGCCTTTGTCACTCGCTATATCAACACGGCCTCGACCGGCTTCACCCTCCTCCTCTCGATCGGGGCAGGGACGGGGCTGCTCTATCTCCTGCGCTGGTACTGGTGGCGCGTGAACGCCGCGGCGGAGATCGCGGCGATGGTCGCCTCCTTCGGCACGGCGATCGCTTTCCACCTCGCCACGCTCCAAGGGATGGAGATCTCCGGCACCACCTCGCTCCTCGGGACGGTGGCGGTCACCACCGTGGTCTGGATCGCGGCGGCCTATCTCGGACCGCAGACCGATGCCACGGTGCTCGAGTCGTTCTACCGACTCGTCCGACCGGCCGGGCCGGGGTGGGCGCGGGTGCGCGCGGCCACCGGCCTCCCCGCCTCGACCGATTCGATCCCCCAAGCGATGCTCGGGTGGGTCGCAGGGATTCTCATGGTCTATGGGGCGCTCTTCGGCGTCGGGGCGATGCTCGCCGGGAACACCACCCTCGCCCTCACCTGGCTCGCGGTCTTCGTCGGCAGTGGCGCCGTCGTGCTCCGCGTGCTGCAGGGGTTCTGGCGCCCCACGTCGGCGGCATGATCCTGGGGCCGGGGCCGCGATGAGTGGCGCATCGTCCACGGCCCCCCGCGCGACCACCGCGGTGATCCTCGCACGCGGGCTCGGGACGCGCATGCGCGCCGAGGACGAGGTGACGCTCACCCCAGCCCAAGCGGCCGCCGCCGCCGCTGGGGCGAAGGGGTTGATCCCGATCGCTGGCCATCCCCTGCTCGATCATGTGCTGAGCGCCCTCGCCGATGGCGGGATCACCGACGTGATCTTCGTCGTGGCGCCGGGGGAGTCCGCCCTCCGCGGCCGCTACACCCGCGAGGCCCCGCCGACGCGCCTCCGGGTGCACTTCGCCGAGCAGGCGGAACCCAAGGGGACCGCCGATGCCCTCCTCGCCGCGCGCGAGTCGGTGGAGGCCATCGCCCCACGGGACGCCACCGGTGCGACGCATTTCCTGATGTGCAACGCCGACAACCTCTATCCGAGCGAGGCGGTGACGATGCTCGTCGGGGCCGCGGGCCCGGCCCTGGTCGCCTTCGATGCCGCGAGCCTCGTCGCCCACGGGAACATCGAGGAGACGCGCGTCAATCAGTTCGCGCTCCTCGACGTCTCCCCCGATGGCATCCTCCGCGAGATCGTCGAGAAGCCCGCGCCGGGGCACCCGTTGCGCCGCTCGGCCGCGCGGTGGGTCTCGATGAACCTCTGGCGCTTCACCTCGGCGATCTTCACCGATTGCGCCGCGGTGCGCCCCTCACCCCGCGGCGAGCTCGAGCTCACCGATGCGGTGCGGCGCGCGATGCGACGTGGTGTGCGATTCGCCGCGCCCGGGGTCCGCCTCCCCGTGCTCGACCTGTCCCGCCGCAGCGACGTCCCGGCCGTCGAGGCGCGCCTCGCGGGCCGCGTCCCGCGGCTCTGATCGGTCGAGGCCCCGAGGCTCGCCATGACGGCGTCGCAATCGCTCTTCGTCCCGGGCCGGATCGAACTCTTCGGGAAGCATGTGGACTACGGGGGCGGGCCCTCCCTCACCTGCGCGGTGGGACTGGGGATCCATGCGGAACTCACCCCACTCGACCGTCCGTTCCTCGAGATCGAGGACGATGCCACCGGACGGCGCGCTCGCGTGCCGCTGCGCCGCGACGCCCGCACGGGACGCGCCCACGGGGGGACGTACATCGCCGCGG
>CAIVJV010000181.1 GCA_903906325.1 uncultured Gemmatimonadota bacterium | reverse complement strand
GAACATCGTCGGCGTCGTGCTCCAGTGTAACAACTTCGAGGTGATCGACCTCGGCGTGATGGTGCCGGCGGCCAAGATCCTCGAGGCGGCGCGCGCGCACGACGTGGACATCATCGGCCTCTCGGGGCTGATCACCCCCTCACTCGAGGAGATGGCCTTCCTCGCGAGCGAGCTCGAGCGTGAAGGGTGGGATGTGCCGCTCCTGATCGGTGGCGCGACGACCTCCAAGGTGCACACCGCGGTGAAGATCGCGCCCAAATATTCGGCGCCAGTGGTGCACGTGCTCGACGCCTCGCGGGCCGTCGGCGTGGCGGGGAGTCTCCTCAGCGAGGGGCTCCACGAGAGCTTCGTCGCGGAAGTGAAGACCGAGTATCAGCAGGTGCGCGAGGCGCGGGCCGCGCGGCAGAACGACGCCCCCCGGCAGCGGCTCGAGGAGGCGCGGGCGAACAAGGTGGCGCTCTCGTGGGAGGGGATCACCCCACCCCGCCCGAGCTTCGAGGGGGTGCGGGTCTTCGATGACGTCCCGCTCTCGGAGCTCGTGCCGCGCATCGATTGGACCCCCTTCTTCCAGACCTGGGAGCTCGCGGGCTCGTATCCCGCGATCCTCGAGGATCCGGTGGTGGGCGAGGCGGCGCGGAATCTCTGGCGCGACGCGCAGGCGATGCTCACCAAGATCGTCGAGGAGAAGTGGCTCACGGCGCGCGCCGCGGTCGGCTTCTTCGAGGCGCACTCCGACGGGAAGGAGGACATCATCCTCCCAGGCCGCGGCGTGACGGTGCATTCGATCCGCCAGCAGATGGTGAAGAAGGACGGCCGTCCGAACCTCGCGCTCGCCGACTTCGTCGCACCCAAGAGCGCGGGGGTCACCGATTGGCTCGGCGCCTTCGTCGTGACCACCGGCGTGGGGCTCGACGAGCGGGTCGCGGCCTTCGAGGCGGCGCACGACGACTACTCCTCGATTCTCCTCAAGGCCCTCGCCGATCGGCTCGCTGAGGCGTTCGCGGAGCGGATGCACGAGCGGGTGCGGCGCGAGCTCTGGGGGTATGCGCCCGACGAGGCGCTCGACAACCAGGCGCTCATCCGGGAGCAGTACCAGGGGATCCGGCCGGCGCCGGGCTACCCCGCCTGCCCCGACCACACCGAGAAGCGGACGCTCTTCGACCTCCTCGACGCCGAGCAGAACGTCGGCGTGCACCTCACCGAGAGCTTCGCGATGCTCCCCGCCTCAGCCGTTTCCGGATGGTACTTCTGGCATCCCGAGGCCAAGTATTTCGGCGTCGGGAAGATCGAGAGGGACCAGGTGGAGTCGTATGCGGCGCGGAAGGGGATGGAGCTTGCGACGGCGGAGCGGTGGCTCGCACCGATCCTGAACTACGATCCGGTCCGCCGCTAGATTTCGGGGGTCTCGAGCGTTTCCCCCCAACCGTGGTGTCCGATGTCGCGTCCCACCGTCGCTCCCGAACTCGCCCGCCCCGCGCTCACCATGCTCTCTGACGACGAACTCGCCTTCCGCGATGCGGTGGCGGAGTTCGCACGCGGGGAGGTCGCCCCACGGGTGCAGGCGATGGAGGAGGCGGGGAAGCTCGACCCCGCGCTGATCTCGGCGTACTTCGAGATGGGACTGATGGGGATCCAGGCCCCTGAGGCGCATGGCGGGGCGGCGGGCTCGGTGATGATGGTCACGCTCGCGGTCGAGGAGATCAGCAAGGTCGACGCCGCCGCGGCGATCATGGTCGATGTGCAGAACACCCTCGTCGCGCACCCACTCCTCTCGGCGGGCACCGAGGAGCAGCTCGCGCGCTGGATGCCGCGGCTCTGCGCTGGTACCGTGGGGGCCTACGCGCTCTCCGAGGCAGGGAGCGGATCCGATGCCTTCGCACTCCAGACCCGCGCGACGAAGGTCGAGGGCGGGTGGTCCCTCACCGGTCGGAAGCTCTGGATCACGAATGGCGCTGAGGCGGGGTTGTACGTCGTCTTCGCGACGGTCGACCCGAGCAAAGGCTACAAGGGAATCACCGCCTTCGTCGTGGAACGTGAGGCGAGGGGATTCTCTGTGGGGAAGAAGGAGCGCAAGCTCGGCAT
>CAIVJV010000180.1 GCA_903906325.1 uncultured Gemmatimonadota bacterium | reverse complement strand
GGGAGGGTGATCCGCGTGACGATGTCCTGGATGTGATCGGCGGTCTTCGCGCCCGGCTTGATCCCGGGGATGAACCCCCCCTGCTTCTTCAGGTTCTCCGCCACGTCCGCCGGGTTGAAGATGATGGCGGTGTAGAAGTAGGTGAAGAAGACGATGAGGACGGCCGAGAGGACGAAGTAGAGCCAGGTCCCCGGCGCGAGATAGTCGGCGACGTTCGCGAGGGCCTGATTCCCCGAGAACTGCGCGATGGCGCCCGGCACGACGATCAGCGACTGCGCGAAGATGATCGGCATCACCCCGGCCGAGTTGAGCCGCAGGGGGATGAAGTTCTTGGCCGCCTCACGCTGCCGCCCCTTGGCCATCGTGCGCTGCGGGATCTGGATGGCGATCCGGCGCGCCGCAAGGGTGATCGCGACCACGCCCGCCACCACGGCGACCATCACGGCGGACATGGCGAGGAGCGAGAGGAGCGAGACCGCCCCCGTGCTGACGAACCCGAAGGCGCTCCCGATCGAGGGGATGAACCGCTCCACGATCGAGAAGAAGATGAGGAGGGAGGCGCCGTTGCCGAGGCCGCGCTCCGTGATCTGCTCCCCCAGCCACATGACGAAGAGCGCGCCCGTGGTGAGGAAGAGCACCATCTGGAGGGTGAAGCTCGTGCCGGGGGTCACCACCGCGCCGGTGACGCCCGCGGTGAAGAGCGCGTAGCCATAGGCCTGCACCGCCGCCAAACCGACGGTGAAGTACCGCGTCCACTGCGTGATCTTCTTCCGACCCTCCTCGTCCTTCTGCATCTTCTCGAGCGACGGGATCACCGCCGCGCCGATCTGCATGAAGATGCTGGCCGAGATGTAGGGCATGATGCCCAGCGCGAAGATCGTCGACCGCGAGAGGTTCCCGCCGACGAAGAGGTCGTACAGACCGAGGAGTCCGCCGCCCTGATTCGACTGGAAGAACGCGATCATCGCGTTCACGTCCACGCCCGGCGCCGTCACATGCGACCCGACCCGGTAGACGAGCAGGATCAGGAAGGTGAAGGTGATCTTCTGCCAGAGCTCCGGCGTGCTGCGGATGTTGCCCAGCGCGCCGAGCGCGTTCCCCTGTGCCATCGGTTAGGCCTCGACCGTCCCGCCGGCCGCGACGACCTTCTCGCGCGCGGTGGCGCTGACCTTGAGCCCTCGCACGGTGACCGCGCGGGTGATCTCGCCGTTGGCGAGGAGCTTGACCGGGCCCGCCGAGGCGCGCACCAGCCCGGCCGCGGCGAGGGTCTCGACCGTCACCTCGCTGCCGGCGAGGCGCGCGAGGTCGTCGAGGCCGACCACCTGGGCGGTCTCACGGAACGGGTTGGTGAACCCCCGCTTCGGGATGCGCCGCGTGAGCGGCATCTGCCCGCCCTCGAAGTGCGGCTTGTTGCCGCCCGGGCCGTGATGGCCCGCGCGCGCCTTGATGCCCTTATGGCCCTTGCCCGACGTCTTACCGGTGCCGGAGCCCGGGCCGCGCCCGAGGCGCTTGCGGTTCCGATGCGACCCCGGCGTCCGCGCCAGGGTCGAGAGGGTGATCTTCTCGTCGCTCATTCGCTTATTCCTCCACCGGCGTGACGGTCACCAGGTGCCGGACGCGCTTGATCATGCCACGGAGCGCGGGCGAATCCTGATGCACCACCGACGCCTGGTGGTGACGCAGGCCGAGGGCCCGCAGGGTGTCGTTCATCTTCTCGTTGTGCCCGATGCCGGACCGCACCTGCGTGATCCGGACCTTGCCGGAGGTCAGGGTGTTCGGCTCGGTGTGCTTGGGCCCGCGCGTGCGGTGCCAGACGAAGGTCCGCGGCATGTTACACGGCCTCCTTCGACTTGGCGCGCGACTTGTACGGGAGCGAGCTCACCTCGACCCCACGCTCGCGCGCGATCTGCTCCACCGTCGTCAGGTTCTGCAACCCGTCGAGCGCGGCGAGCACCATGTTGTGCGGGTTGGTCGAGCCCAGCGACTTCGTGAGGATGTCGTGGATCCCGACGCACTCGAGCACGGCGCGGACCGCCCCACCGGCGATCACGCCGGCGCCGGGGGCCGCGGGCTTCATCAGGACCTCGCCGGCCCCGTGCTTGCCCACGATCTCGTGGGGGATCGTCGCCCCCGTCATCGGGATGCTGACCATGCGGCGGCGCGCGCCGTCGACGGCCTTGCGGACCGCCTCGGACACCTCGTTCGCCTTCCCCGTCGCCACGCCCACCTTCCCCTGCCCGTCGCCGACGGCCACGAGCGCGTTGAAGGAGAAGCGCCGGCCGCCCTTGACGACCTTCGCGACGCGGTTGATCGCGATCACGTTCTCGACCAGATCGCTCTGCTCGCGTTCCTGCTGCGGGCCGCCACGGTCGGGACCACGGCCGCGACCCTGACGGTCAGTCCCGTGCCGGCCCCGGTGGGCAATATTGTACTCACTACCGCCAACCAGACTTTTCTGGGGGCCATCAGTACGGTCAACCTGAGCACGAATTACACTCCCACCTGGACGGAAAACACCAATGGCGACCTGATCCTGGGTTCCACCGATGGCGGGTCGCCCGGGGTCCCGTTGACGGTCTATGCCGG
>CAIVJV010000179.1 GCA_903906325.1 uncultured Gemmatimonadota bacterium | reverse complement strand
TGACCGCGGACCACGGGGTGGCGCCGATCCCGGAGACCCGGTCGAGCTTCGGTGACAATCGCAAGGCGATGCGTGTGATGCCGGAGGCCTTCGACCAGGCGAAGGAGGTCCTCGCCACCCGAGCCGCCAAGGCGGGGATCCCCGCCGAGGCCTTCCGGTGGGAGGGTGATGTGCTGACGATCGATCGGGCGAAGGTGCCCGCCGGCGCCCGAGGGGCGGTGCCGGGGATCGCTGCGGCATTCGCCAAGGCGGTGAAGCGCGTGAAGGGGGTCCAGCGCGCGGATGTGTTCGACCGTCTCGCCTCCGCGGATACCGTGAAGGATGACATCGCCCGGCGCTGGCTCCATATGTACCGGCCAGGCGGTGAGGTCCTGGTGGCCGTCACCCTCACCCCCTACAGCTACTGGGGGAACAGCGGCTCGGCCACCCATGGCTCGCCGCACGACTACGACGCCCGGGTCCCGATCATCTTCTGGGGGAAACCGTTCACCCCGGGGCGTCGCACGGAGCGGGCGCGGGTGGTCGACATCGCGCCGACCCTCGCGGAGGTGGTCGGTGTCCGACCGTTGGAGCGACTCGACGGCGTCTCGCTCACGGCCATCATCAGGCCGGAGGCCCGCAGCGGTCTCCCCACCCCTCGCTGAGCCATAACCGACGCCTCGCTCTACTTCGAGGAGCATCATCACGCCACGCGCGAGATGGTGCGTGCCTTCGCGCGGGACGAGGTCGCCCCGGTCGCGCGCCACTTCGACGAGTCACAGGAATTCCCCTGGGAGAACGTCAAGAAGATGGCGGACCTCGGGCTCCTGGGGATCCCGTGGCCCGAGGAGATCGGGGGCAGCGGGCTCGATACCATCAGCTTCATGATCGCGATCGAGGAACTGGCCGCGGTCTGCGCGTCGCACTCGATCACGATCTCCGCCCACACGACGCTGGGCACCTCACCCATCGTGAACTTCGGGAGCGCGGAGCAGAAGGCACGCTTCCTCCCGAGCCTCGCCAGTGGGAAGGTCCTCGGCGGCTTCGGCCTCACCGAGCCGGGCGCCGGTTCCGACGCCGGTGGCACCAAGACCACCGCGGTCAAAAAGGGGGACCGCTACCTCCTCAATGGGAGCAAGCGGTTCATCACGCATGCGGGCGTCGGGGAGGTCTTCGTGGTCACCGCCGTGACCGACCCGAGCAAGGGGACGAAGGGGATCTCGAGCTTCATCCTCACCAAGGAGAGCTGTGACCTCGAGCGGATCCGCGATCTCGGGATGGGCCACGACCCCGCCTTCACCCCCATGCCCGGGTTCCGGGCGGGGAAGAAGGAGGACAAGCTCGGCTGGCGCGCCTCTGACACCCGCGAGCTGATCTTCGAGGACGTCGAGGTCCCGGTGGAGAACCGCCTCGGCGAGGAAGGGCGGGGGTTCATCAACTTCATGAAGACCCTTGATGCGGGACGGATCGGGATCGCGGCCCTCTCCCTCGGGCTCGCGCGGGGGGCCTTCGAGCAGGCGCTGGCGTACACCGCGGAGCGCAAACAATTCGGCCGTCCCATCGCCGAGTTCCAAGGGGTCCATTTCCAGCTCTCGGACCTGGCCACACAACTCCAGGCGGCGCACCACCTGACCTACCATGCCGCCTGGCTCGCGCAACATGGTCACCCGTTCGGGAAGGAGGCGTCGATGGCGAAGCTCTTCGCCTCCGAGCTCGCCACCAAGGCGACGATCACCGCGGTACAGCTCCACGGCGGCTACGGTTACACCAAGGACTATCCGGTGGAGCGGATGATGCGGGATGCCAAGATCGGGGAGATCGGGGAGGGGACGAGCGAGATCCAGCGCATGGTGATCGCCCGGCACCTCCTCAAAGGGTTGTCAATCTGACCGACGGGCACTACCCATACAGGCACGTCTATGGCGCCCCTCGGCGTAGGTCGAGGGGCTTGGTCTGCCGGGGCCTCGGGCCCCGGCTTCTTCCGGTCCCGCCACACCTTCTCATGATGGATCGCATGCAGCGCCGACAGCTCTCGATCGCCGCGGACGCCCTGTGGGGCGAGGCCGCGGGGGGCGATCGAGCGGTGGCTTCATGGTCGATCCGGTGGCGGGTCGGGGGCTCATCAGCTCCAGGAACCCATGAAGCGCGAGATCCTGATCAGCGCGACACAACGCGAGATCCGTGTCGCCATCATCGAGGACGAACAGCTCGTTGAACTGCAGGTCGACCGTCCGGAGAACAAGCGGATGGTCGGGGACATCTATCTCGGGAAGGTCGAGGCGGTGCTGCCGGGCATCCAGGCCGCCTTCGTCAACATCGGCACCGAGAAGGCCGCCTTCCTGCATAACTCCGACCTCGTCTATGACGAGGGTGGGGACGATGACGACGAGGACGAGGGCGACGACGAGGAGTCGCCGGGCGACGACACCGCCGATGCCGCCGAGGCCGAGGCGGCTGGGGAGTCCCCCTCGGAGCACAAGCGGAAGCGCGGTCGCGGGGGCCGCCGCCGTCGGAAGGACCCGCCGAAGATCGAAGAGGTCCTGAAGCGCGGGCAGTCCATCATCGTCCAGGTCTCCAAGGAACCGATCTCCACCAAGGGGCCCCGCGTCACCGCGCAGGTCTCGTTGGCTGGGCGCTTCCTCGTCTACATGCCCTTCGCCTCGCGCGTCGGCGTCAGCCGGAAGATCGGGGTGCGGGCCGAGCGCCAGCGCCTCCGGGAACAGGTCCAGTCCGTGCTCCCGAAGGACAAGGGCGGGGTGATCGTCCGGACTGTCGGGGAGGACGTGACGCAGGAGACCTTCACCCGCGAGCTCCAGACCCTGATCGGACAGTGGGAGAAGATCAACAAGAAGCAGAAGTTCGTCGGGAGCCCACCGAAGCTCCTGCACCGCGAGACCTCGCTGACGCGTGGGATCATCCGCGACCTCTTCTCGACCAAGGTCGATCGCCTCACGGTCGATTCCAAGCAGGTCTACAATGAGATCGTCGAGTATCTCAAGGGGATCGCCCCCGAGCTGATCGACCGGGTCCAGCTCGACGAGGGCAAGGTCCCGCTCTTCGACAAGGAAGGGGTGGAGACCGAGATCCGCGACCTCTTCAAGCGGCGGTGTGACCTCCCGAGCGGGGGCTACCTGATCATCGAGCC
>CAIVJV010000178.1 GCA_903906325.1 uncultured Gemmatimonadota bacterium | reverse complement strand
CGCCGTCTGCCGATGGATGTCGCCCCCCGCCTCGAAGGCGGCGACGAAGGCGGGGTCGCGCGAGAGATGCGCGAGCAGCCGGAGCTCGATCTGCGAATAGTCGGCGGCGAGCAGGGTCCACCCCGCGCGCGGAATGAAGCCGCGGCGGATGTCCTTCCCGAGCTCGCGACGGATCGGGATGTTCTGGAGGTTGGGATCGCTCGAGGAGAGACGCCCCGTGCTCGCGACGGTCTGATTGAACGAGGTGTGTAGCCGCCCGGTGCGCGGATTCACGAGCCCCGGGAGGGTATCGAGATAGGTGTTCTCGAGTTTCGCGAGCTCGCGGTATTCCATGAGGAGCGCCGGGAGGCGGTGCCCTTCATCGGCCAGTTCCTGTAACACACTCGCATCGGTGCTCGGACCGGTGGCGGTCTTCTTCTTCACCGGGAGCCCGAGCTTCTCGAAGAGGATCTGCCGGAGCTGTGGATTGGAGGCGACGTTGAACTCCTGACCCGCCTCGGTGAAGATCTGCTGCTCCACCTCGCGCCGCGCCGCCTCGAACCGCGTCTTGAGCGAGTGGAACCAGGGCACATCGATCGTGATCCCGGTCCACTCCATCTCGGCGAGCACCGCCACGAGGGGCAGTTCGATCTCATGCACCAGCGCCTCGGCGGAGCGCTCGGCGAGTCGCGGCGCGAAGACCTCGCGGAGTCGGAGCGCGATATCGGCATCGGCGCAGCAGTAGTCGGTTGCCGCGGGGATCGGGACCACATCGAAGGGGAGCTCGTACCGTCCCTTCCCGCAGAGCTGCTCGTACGAGGTCATCACCACGCCGAGCGCCTCGACGGCGAGGGTGTCGATGGCGTGTGAGCGACGGCTCGGATCGAGGACGTAGCTCGCGAGCATCGTGTCGAAGCCAAGGCCGGTGACGGGGACCCCGGCCCGACGAAGGACGAGGACGTCGTACTTCGCGTGATGTGCGACCTTGGCGACCGTGGGATCCGCGAAGAGCGCGCGCAGCGGTGCCATCGCCTCGGAGAGGATCGGTGGGAGGTTGACCACCGGGGTCTCCCCCTCCGCCAACCGCTGCGCGGCGATGGAGAGCTCGGCGCCGGCCTTGGGCGCACGCGGCGCTGGCCGCTCGTCGAGGGCGAGTCCCCCCTGATCACTGGTATAGGGACGATGCGCGAAGGGGAGATACCAGGCGCGGCCCGGCGCGACGGCGATCGAGAGCCCGATCAGATTCGCTCGAAGCGGGGTGATAATCGGGGGGGCATCGGCATCGAGGATCGTCTCGGTGTCGAAGGCGAAGGTCCCGGCGGCGCGCGCCGCCGCGATCACCTCGGCCACGCGCTCCGGGGTGTCGGCGATGCGATAGTCGCGGGTGACCTCGGGGCGGGCGAAGAGGTCGGCGGGAGCCGACGGCGCAGCACCTGCGGTCGGTGCGCGCGTGGCACGCGTGGTCGGCGGTTCCGCCGCGGGTTCCTCGAGCCCGAGTTGCGCCGCCGCGGTGCGGGCCGCGGTCGTGAACTCGAGGGTCACGAAGAGGTCGCGCAGTGCGGCCCAGTCCGGGGTCTCGAGGGTGAGCGCCTCGAGATCGAGGGTGACGTCGAGGTCGCGATGGAGGGTGACCAGCGTCTTGGAGAGTCGCGCCTCCTCTGGATGCTTGAGCAGCGCGTTGCGGGCACGGGTCGGCTCGATCTCCTCGACATGCTCGAGCATCGCCTCGACCGTCCCCCACCGCTGCACCAGGGCGAGCGCCCCCTTCTCCCCGATCCCCGGCACCCCCGGGATGTTGTCGGCGGTATCGCCGACGAGGGCGAGATAGTCGATGATCCGCTCGGGAGGGACGCCGAGTCGTTCGTGCGCGTTCTCCATCCCATACCACTTCTCGGTCGTCCGGCCCGGCGGCCCATGCCAGGGGTTGAGCACCCAGACCTTGGGCTCCACGAGCTGGAGGAGATCCTTGTCCCCCGAGACGACGCAGACCTCGAGTCCCGCGG
>CAIVJV010000177.1 GCA_903906325.1 uncultured Gemmatimonadota bacterium | reverse complement strand
GGCCATCTGGTACAGCGCGCCGAGCGATTCGGCGCGGGTGCAACTGCTCTTCTCGACCGACGGAGGCGCGACCTTCGGCACGGCGATCCGCATCGACGAGGGGCAACCGACGGGGCGCGTGGATGTGGAACTGATCGACGGCGACCGTGCGCTCGTGAGTTGGATCGAACGGGTCGGCGGTCAGGGGGCCGAGGTGCGGGCGCGGCTCGTCCACCGCGACGGGACGATCGACCCCTCGCTCGTGGTGAGCCCCTCGAGCGGCACGCGCTCCAGCGGCTTCCCGAAGATGGCGCGCTCGGCCGATGGGGTGGTGATCGCCTGGACCATCCCGGGCACGCCGAGCACGATCCGTCTCGCCCGCCTCACGGTGGGCGCCCGATGAATCGCCGTCACGTCTCCGCGATCGCGGGACTGGTGCTCGCCGGGTGCGGGGCCCCGAGCCGCGAGACCGTCGCCATCGATGCGCCGGCGCCGGCCTACGCCGCACGCACCGTCGATGGGGACTCCCTCGCCCTGGCCGACCTGAAGGGACGCCTCGTCCTCCTCAATATCTGGGCGACCTGGTGCAAGCCGTGCCGCGAGGAGATCCCGGCGCTCGAGACCCTCTATCAGCGCCATCGCACGGCGGGGTTCGAGGTGATCGGCGTGAGCATCGATGCCCCGTCGGAAGCGGGCCGGCTCCGGCCCTTCGTCACCGAGCTCGGGGCCACCTATCCGCTCTGGCATGACCCTGACGATCGCGTCTCGTCGACCTTCTTGGCCCTCGGCGTGCCCGCGAGCTATCTGATCGACCGGGACGGGATCCTCCGCTGGCGCCACATGGGGCCCGTGCGCGCCGACGATCCCGCGCTCACCGCAGCCCTCACCGCCGCACTGGCGTCCCCGGAATGACGGCGCGCGACCGCTACCCCGCCGCGCTCCTCGCCCTCTTCGGCGTCTGGTTCGTCGCGCTCGGGGTCGCGCCGCATTACCGACAGGACTGGCTCCTCGAGAACCTGCTCGTCTTCCTCATCGTCCCACTGCTCGTCGCGACGTATCGGCGCCTCCGCTTCTCGAACCTCGCCTACACGGGGATCGTCGTCTTCCTCCTCCTTCACGAGATCGGGGCGCATCACACCTATTCCCTCGTCCCCTATGACGCCTGGGCGACCCGACTCACTGGCGGCACGATCAGCGACTGGTTCGGCTTCGAGCGGAACCACTTCGATCGCCTCGTGCACTTCAGCTACGGGATCTGCTTCGCGCCCGCGACCCTCGAGCTCTTCGAGGCCAAGGCGCCGCCGAAGGGCGCGTGGCGCTTCATCCTGCCCCTCGCGTTCATGAATTCCCACGCGGTGCTCTACGAGACCCTCGAGTGGATCGCGACGGCGGTCTTCGGTGGGGACCTCGGCGCCGCCTACCTCGGGACGCAGGGCGATGTCTTCGACGCGCAGAAGGACATGGCCCTCGCCTTCACCGGCTCGGTCATCGCCCTCGCCCTGCTGCTCCTCAGGCGTCGTCGTGAATCGTCGTCAATTCGAGGATCGTCAGCTTCCGCGTCCGCGCCGGGAGCTTGAGCACCGCCACCTCCCCGACCTTCTTGCCGAGCAGCGCACGCCCGATCGGAGAGGACATCGTGACCTGCCCCTCCTCGAACTCCTCGGCGTCCCCGAAGATCAGGTGGTAGGTCTCGCGCTCCCCGGAACCCTGGTCCTCGACGACGACTTTGGATCCCATCCCCACGGCGTCGACCGCGATCTGGGACTCATCGATCGACGAGAGCCGCGAGAGGCGCTGGGTGAGTTGTCCGAGCCGCGCCTGGACGAACTGCTGCCGCTCCAGCGCCGCCTTGTACTCCGAGTTCTCGCGGAGGTCCCCCAGTTCGACCGCTTTGCGGATCTCGTTGGGGAGCGTGACGTTGAGCTCGTACCGGAGCTTCTCCGCCTCGTCCGTCAGCTTCTGCTTGAGTGCTTCGATCATCGGCCACCCACCCTGAAGAGAGAAAAAAGCCGACGCCCGACCGCGAAGGCCGGGCGCCGGATTTCCTATGGGTCAATCGTAGGGCGGGGACCGCTCAACGTAAAGGCCCCGCGCCGAGTAGCTTGGTGATATGCGCTCCCTCGTCCTCGCCCTCTGCCTCGTGGCGGCCGCTCCGGTCGCCGGCTCTCTGGCGGCCGCTCAAGGCCGCCCCCCCGCTGTCCCCGTCGCGATCGACTGGCGGCTCCTCGCCGGCCTCGACTACGAGAACGGGAAGATGACCGACACCCTCAAGAAGCTCGATGGGAAGACGGTCCGCGTCCCGGGCTTCGTGGTCCCACTCGATGACGCGGCGGAGGAGGGGGCGGAGTTCCTGCTCGTCCCGTACTACGGCGCCTGCGTGCACACCCCGCCCCCGCCCCCGAACCAGATGGCCCTCGTCCAGATGGCGGGGAAGAAGTCGGTGCGGCTCGGTCTCTTCGACGCCATCTGGATGGAAGGGACGCTCCGCGTGAAGAACGTGGACTCGCCGTATGGACAGGTCGGGTTTGAGATCGAAGGGCTCTCGATGAAGCCCTATACGGGGAAGTGAGCGTCCGCGACGCGAGACGCGGCACCACCGGACCGGCGGTCGCGATCCGCGACCTCCGGTTCTCGTATGTCCCAGGCCATGAGGTGATCGATCTGCCCGCGCTCGAGTTCGCACGCGGCGAGACGGTCTTCCTCCATGGGCCGAGCGGGAGTGGGAAGACGACCCTCCTCGGGCTCATCGCCGGCGTGCTCACCCCGCAGGTGGGCCAGCTCGCCATCCTCGGGACCGACCTCACGACGCTCTCGCGTGGGGCACGCGACCGATTCAGGGCGGCCCACCTCGGCTACGTCTTCCAGATGTTCAACCTCATCCCGTACCTCACCGTGCGGGAGAACATCACCCTCCCCTGCCGGCTCTCGGCGGACCGTCGCGCCCGCGTGACCGATCCTGATGCGGCGGCGCGCGTGCTTGCCGACCGGCTCGAGATCGCTCCGCTGCTCGAAGCCCGCGTGACCGCACTGAGCGTGGGACAACAGCAGCGCGTCGCGGTAGCCCGTGCCCTCATCGGGGCGCCCGCACTGATCGTCTGTGACGAACCGACCTCCGCCCTCGACGCGGATCGGCGCGATCGCTTCCTCGAGCTGTTGTTCGCGAATGTGGCCGAGGCGGAGAGCACCCTGCTCTTCGTGAGTCACGACCTGAGCTTGGCCGGCCGCTTCGATCGCACCCTCGCGCTGCGCGAGCTGAATCGCGCCGCCGCCACGGGCGGGGTCTGATGCTCCTCCTCTCCTTGGCCTGGCGCTCGCTCCGGAACCGCGCGGTCATCACGGGGCTGACGCTGGTCAGCATCGCGCTCTCCGTCGCCTTGCTCGTGGGTATCGAGCATATCCGTCGGGGCGTGCGTGAGAGCTTCGCCGGGACGATCAAAGGCACCGATCTCATCGTCGGCGCACGGGGCGGGACCACACAGGTCCTCCTCTCCACGGTGTTCGGGATGTCGACCCCCACGGGGAGCGTCTCGTGGGCGACGTACGAGCGGTGGCGTGCGCATCCCGCCGTGCGGTGGACGATTCCCTATGTGCTCGGCGATGCCCACCAGGGCCACCGCGTGATCGGCACGACGGCCGAGTTCTTCTCGCGCTACCGCTTCCGCGATCGCTCGGTGACCTTCGCCGCCGGTGGCCCCCCGGAGACCGATCGTGAGGTGGCGATCGGCGCCGAGGTGGCCGAGCGGCTGGGCTACACCCTCGGCCGTGAGGTCGTGCTCGCCCATGGGGTCGCTGCCGTCTCCTTCGCGGAGCACACGGCGCATCCCTTCGTGGTGCGCGGGATCATCGCCCGGACCTTCACCCCGATCGATCGTGCGCTCTATGTGACGCTCGACGGCCTCACCGCGATGCATGCCGCGGAAGAGGGCGCCGGGGGGCTCATGATGGGGCCGCCGTCCCCGCACACCGAAGGCCCCGCCCCGATCACCGCCTTCCTCGTCGGGACCAAGAACCGGTTCGAGACGCTGCAGCTCCAGCGCGAGATGAACGAGGACCGCACGGAACCACTGACGGCGATCATCCCGGGCGTCGCGCTCGGGCAACTCTGGCAGACCATCGGCAGCGCCGAGGTCGGCCTCCGCGTCGTCGCGGCTCTCACCCTCGTCGTCGGACTCATCGGGATGTGTGTCGCCCTCTTCGCCTCGCTCGAATCGCGGCGGCGGGAGATGGCGATCCTGCGCGCGGTCGGCGCGGGACCGCGCACGATCGTCGCCTTGTTGGTCCTCGAGTCCGGCGTGCTCGCCACGCTCGCCGCCGGCCTCGGTGTCGCGCTCGTCTACGGCGGGATCCTCGTGGCACGCGGCGCGGTCGAGGCGCGGTTCGGCATCGCCCTCACCATGCAGGCCCTCGGCACCACGGAATGGCTCTACCTCGGTCTCATCGTCATCGCCGGCACGCTGGTGGGACTCCTCCCCGCCTGGCGCGCCTATCGCAATGCCCTGACGGACGGTCTCTCGCCGTCACTGTAGTTTCCACTCTCCACCTCCGCAGCGGAGTCGCCCGTGTCCTGCCGTCCCCTCCTGCTCCTCTCCCTCCTCGCCGCGCCGCTCGTCGCGCAGCGCCCGGCTGGTGGCCCCGGTGGTCCCGGTGGCCCCAACGGGATGCCCCCCGCCCCTCGTGATCGCATGGCCGACCCGATCCCGGCCGCCGAGTACCCCGCCTACATCCGCACGTCGGCGCCCAGCGACCCGACCATCCAGAAGATCTGGGACGAGGGGATGAACCGGTCGCAGGCGATGGCCCTCGGGCAGGTCTTCCTCGATCAGTACGGCCAGCGCCTCACCGGCTCGCCACAGTCGGACGCGGCGCAGGAGTGGCTCGTCCGCACCTATGCGGGCTGGGGCGTCAGTGCACGGCGGGAGCGCTACGGCACCTGGCTCGGGTGGAACAAAGGCGTCACGCATCTCGACCTGATCGCCCCGCGCGTCCGGTCGCTCGAGGCGACGGCGATGGCGTGGAGTCCGTCGACCAACGGCCCGATCGAGGGCCAGGTCGTCGCCTACCCCCTCGGCATCTCGACGCCGGAGGCGTTCGATGCCTGGCTCCCCACCGTGAAGGGGAAGTTCTTCGCCATGAACGCCCCGCGGATCTCCTGCCGCTCGCCGCAGCAGTGGCGTGAGTTCAGCGCCCCGGAGGAGCTCGAGCGCGTGAACGCGCAGCAGCAGGCGTTACAGCTCGAGTGGAATCAGCTCAACGTCGCGATGAGTGGGGGGCGCTCCATCTGGCAGAAGCTCAAGGACGCCGGCGCGATCGGCGTGCTGACCTTCCAGTGGTCGAACTATCCCGGGACGAACAAGATCTTCGGCTCGCCGAACCAGACCCTCCCGACCTTCGCGGTGACCTGCGAGGACTACGGGCTCCTCGTGCGCCTCGCGCGCAACGGACAGGGCCCCACCCTCCGCGCCTTCACCGACTCCGAGCTCCTCGGCGATCGTCCGGTCTTCAACGTGGTCGCCGAGATCAAGGGCCGCGAGAAGCCGAATGAGTATGTGGTGCTCTCCGCGCACGTCGATTCGTGGGCCGCGGCGTCGGGTGCCACCGACAATGGGACCGGGACCCTCATGATGCTCGAGGCGCTCCGGATCCTGAAGCAGGTCTATCCCAATCCGAAGCGCACCATCCTCGTGGGCCATTGGAACGGGGAGGAACAGGGGCTCAATGGCTCGCGCGCCTTCACCGAGGATCATCCGGAGGTGCTCGCGGGGCTGCAGGCGCTCTTCAACCAGGACAACGGCACGGGCCGGATCGTGAGCTTCACCGCTGGCCCGTTCCCGGGGGCGGCGAAGCGGCTCGAGCGCTACCTCGGGGAGATCCCGAACGATCTGACCAAGTGGATGCGCTTCACCCCGACGAGCGGGCAGTCCACCGGCGGCACCGACCACGCCTCGTTCGTCTGTCACAAGACGCCGGCCTTCAGCATGGGCGCCCTGGGCTGGGACTATTCCTTCAGCACCTGGCACACCGACCGCGACACCTATGACAAGGTCGTGGAGGCGGATCTCAAGCACAACGCGACGCTCACCGCGATGCTCGCGTATCTGGCGAGCGAGGACCCGGAGCGGATGCCGCGCGACCTGATGGACCCGCTCCCGGGTGGCCAGAACGGACAGCCGGGCGTCTGGCGCGAGTGCCCGAAGGCGCAACGGTCGCTCCCGGCTGCCGTGCGCTGACCGGGCGGCGCGTCGAGCGGGAGGGAACGGCTCGCGACCGATCGGTCGCTAGCCGTTCGCCTTTTCGAACTCCCGCACGAGCGTCCGCATCATCGTGCCGCGCTGATCGTAGAGGCGCTTGAGCTTCCGCGGCTTCCGCTTGGCGAGCGCATAGCTCGTGAGGATCGGGAGCGCGATCGTCGAGTCGAGATAACAGACCACCGCATCGGGAAGTTTGTCGGGATCGATCTTCCCCCAGCTCACCGCCTCAGCCGGCGTCGCACCCGAGAGCCCGCCGGTGTCGGGACGCGCATCGGTGATCTGCAGGAAGTAATCGTGCCCCTTCTCGTCGATCCCCAAGACCTCTTGGATCTGCGGCTCGGTCTGGAGCGCGAAGTTCTTCGGCGAGCCGCCCCCGGCGATGAGCACCGCGCTCTGCCCACCGGAGCGCTTGGCATGGAGCACGATGCTCGCCGTCTCGTTCACGTCGCGATTGGGATCGATCACGCAGGTCCCGCCCTCGAGCGCCAGGGCGGCGATGTTCATCCCGATGCTGGAGTCGCCCGGGGAGCTGGTGTAGATCGGCACCCCACAGCGATACGCCGCGGCCAACAGGGACTTCTGCGGGATCCCAAGCGCCTTCTCGCGCTCCACGAGGTACTTCCCACAGAGATGGTGGAACTCCGCGCTCGACATCGTGCGCTGGAACTCCGGGGCGCGGATGATCTTCCGGAAGAAGGCGTCCGTGGAGAGGAGGACGTCATAGTCGAAGAAGACGTCATAGATGCGGACGACACCCTCCTCGCGCAGCACGGTGTCCGAGGCCTGCGGATTCCCACGGTGCATCGAGAGCCCGAGCCCGAAGTGGGTATCGTGGTAGAGATTGGCCCCGGTCGAGATGATCCAGTCGACGAAGCCCGCCTCCATGAGCGGGATGATGGTGCTCATCCCGAGGCCGGCGGGCGTGAGCGCCCCCGTGAGCGTCATCCCCACCGTGACCTGCTTCTCGAGCATCAACTCGGTGAAGAGGGCACAGGCCTCACGGAGGCGCCCCGAGTTGTAGCTCTGGAAGGTCCCTTCGACGAGCTGCACGACGGTCTCGCGCCCATCGATCTTCCGCGGCTCGATCCGCTTGCCGCGCAGGAAATGGCTCACGGCCTTGGTCCCGACCTTCGGGCTCTTGGCCTCGCGCTGCTCGGCGGCCTTCTTCTGGGCGCTCTTGTTGCCCGCCGCGCTCGCGCGCGCCCCGGTGCCGTGGCGTGATGCCTTGAACCCACCCCGTGCGCGGCCCTTGTCCGTCCCACTCATCGCTGTCGCCCCTTGGTGGCCCGTGCTTGGGCCGCCTGTAATTGAAGTTCGTATGCGTCCGCGACCACGCGGGCCGCCTCGGCTGGGTCATCGGTCAAGGTCAGCAGCTCGAGGTCAGGCGGACTGATCTTCCGCTCCTCCAACACCCGGCTCTGGAGCCAGCGCACCAACCCGGCCCAGTAGTGCGTCCCGAAGAGCACCACCGGGAACTGCGAGATCTTCCCCGTCTGGATCAGCGTCAGCGCCTCGAAGAGCTCGTCGAAGGTGCCGTAGCCTCCCGGGAAGATGATGAAGGCGCTCGAGTACTTGATGAACATCGTCTTGCGCACGATGAAGTAGCGGAAGGCGACGTTGGTATCGACGTAGGGATTGGTCCCCTGCTCGAAGGGGAGCTCGATGTTGCACCCGATCGACTCCCCGCCGCCGAGCTTGGCCCCCTTATTGGCGGCCTCCATGATCCCCGGCCCCGCACCGGTGATGACGGAGAAGCCGTGCGCCGCGAGGAGCCGGGCCGTCTCGACCGCCGCCCCGTACATGGGATCGTCGGGATTCGTACGCGCCGAGCCGAAGATCGAGACCCCCTTCTCGATGTGCGCGAGCTTGTCGAAGCCCTCGACGAACTCCGACATGATGCGCATCACGCGCCACGGGTCCGAGCTCCGGAAGTCGGCGCGGGGCCCACCGTACTGCAGGAGCATGGCATCCTCGGTGAGCGCCCAGGCGGTGTCCCCGATGGCGTCATCGGTCGCGGCGCGCGGGATCGCGGCCGACGGCCCGGGACCCGTGGCGGCCTCGGGCGCGGGAGCCCGGCGCGGGGCGGAGATCGGACGCGAACGCTTGGGAGCCATGTGGCCTGAAGTCTATCTTAGGCCGTGGCTCACTGGCACCGCGCCGCCTCGCGATGACCGTCGTCCTCCTGATCGCGGACGGCGCCCGACCCGACACCCTGACACGCGGCATCGCGGCGGGCCGTGCCCCCGCCCTCGCGCGGCTCGCCGCCGAGGGGAGCGATCGGGTGATCACCTCGGTCTTCCCGTCGGTGACGGGGCCTGCCTACCTCCCCTTCCTCACCGGCTGTCATCCCGGGCGCATGGGGATCCCCGGGATCCGCTGGTGGGACCGCGCGCGGCGTCGGGCACGGAGCTACGTGGGGATCGAGGCGATGTGGGCGGATCGCGATCTCCATCCGGGGTCTCCCACCCTCTTCGAATCGGAACCGCGGGCGATCGCGGCCCTCTCCCCCTTCAATCGGGGGCTCGCCCGGCCGCAACGCCTGGATGGCTCGGTCGCCTTCTGGCTCCGGCTCGCCTGGCACCACTTCCGCGGCGATCTCCCGGGCTGGCTCCGCTTCGAGCAGGAGTTCGCCACCGCGTTCACCCACCGCGTGCGTGTCGAGCGACCCCCGTTCGCGATGCTCGCCCTCCCCGGGATCGACAAGTGTTCGCATCGGTTCGGTCACGCGGCGCCCGAGGTGCTGGATGCGGTCGCCGTGGTCGACGCCACCGTCGCAGCGCTTCAGCAGGATGCCGAACGGGCCGGCCGACGGATCGAGATCTGGATCACCAGCGATCATGGACACGCGACGGTCGAGGCCCATGACGACCTCGCCGATCTCTTGCGTGCGGAGGGCTACGGCCTCCGTGCTCACCCCTGGACGATGCGCGGCGGTGATGCGCTCGCGGTGATGGTGAGCGGGAACGCGATGGCGCATCTCTATCTCGACCTCACGACATCGGAGCGGCATGGATGGGCGGCCCTTCGACCGCGATGGGGGGCGCTCGTCGAGCGACTCCTCGCGCGCGAATCGATGGACCTCATCCTCCTCCCGCTGGGGCCCGATCGCTGCGAGGTGCATGGCCGCGGACGCGGGATGGCGATCGTCTCACGCGATGGCGCCGGGCGGTATGGCTACCATCGGGTGACGGGTGACCCCCTTGGACTCCGCGCCCACCTCGACGGTGGTGAGGGGGTCGCGGGACTCGAGGGGACGGTCGCCCACGCCATCACCCGAGAGACCGATCATCCCGATGCCCTCGTGCAGATCCTCGCGCTCAGCGGCGCGGCGCGCTCCGGTGAGGTGATCTGTTCCGCGGCACCGG
>CAIVJV010000176.1 GCA_903906325.1 uncultured Gemmatimonadota bacterium | reverse complement strand
TCCTGAGGTCCGCCGCAAGCTCCACGCGACGATCAAGAAGGTCGGCGAGGATATCCCCGCGCTCAGCTACAACACCGCGATCGCGGCGATGATGGAGTACATGAATGTGCTCCGGAAGGGGGAGCGGCGGTGTCACCGCGACGAGGTCCTCCCGGTGGTGCAACTCGTCGCGCCGTTCGCGCCGCATATCGCGGAAGAGCTCTGGGCGATGCTGGGGCACACCGCGAGCGTCTTCGATGCGGGGTGGCCCGCCTACGATCCCGCGCTCCTCACCTCGGCCACCGTCGCGCTGGTGGTGCAGGTCGGTGGGAAGACGCGCGGCACGATCCAGGTGGCGCCGGATGTCACGCAGGAGGCGGCGCTCGCCGCGGCGATGGCCGAGCCGGGGATCGCGAAGTTCGTGACCGGCACGCCCAAGAAGGTGATCCTGGTGCCCGGGCGTCTGCTGAACGTCGTCGTCTGAGCCGCCGTCCGCGGTCGCCCCTTACGGGGCGACGCGGACCTCACGCTCGGCGACCCCACCACGCGTGCTGCTGTAGCGCACCGTGAAGGTGGTCGGCTCGGTGACGCGGACGCGCTGCGTGATCGTGCGCGTCTCACCACCGGCGAGATGGAACTCGGTCGGACGGCCGAGGGACCGCGCGCTGCTCCCGCGCGGCGCGGTGAGCTGCACCACATCAGGGCGCACGATCTTCACCCGCTGCGCTTGCTCGAGCGCGGTCGGGAGATAGCCGGCGTTCCGCACGGTGACGCGGATCTCATGCGTCGCCGAGTCGTTCGGTGCGCCGCGACGTGCGGTGGCCTTCGCCACGCTCACCTCGGTGATGCTGACCTCGGGGAGCGCCAGCGCGAGCTCGAGGTTGAACATCGCCTGGTTGCGCGCCCACTTCTCGAGGACCTCGGGCGGCCCATTCTGCGCGAAGAACTTGGGGTCGTAGCCACCGAGCTCGACCTCACCGAGGTCGGGGTGCTGGACGGTCGTCCAATGCTTGTAGCACCGCCCGCCGAACTCCTCGTCGCAGTAGCGGAGGACCTCGTACTGGTCCCAGCGCCCGTCGCCGTTGTAGTCACGCTCGCGGCCACCGTTCCAGAGCTCGTCCCCGTACCAGATGGCGCCGAACTGGAAGTACCCCCAATCGGGGCCATGCCCGTAGAGGGCCTCGGGACGTGCCTCCTCCGGCGTGCGTGCGAAGCGCGTGGCGTAGGTGCGGTAGGTGTTGCCGGCCCAGGGGTAGCCCGTGCGTGCGATCCCGAGCGAGTCGAAGTGCAGGAAGAGCTTCCGATCCGCGGGGAACATGCACGCCTCCTCCTCACAGGTGGAGGGACCGCGGAGATGCATCGGCACGGAGGTATCCATGCTGTTGCTGACGCTCACGTTCGGATGCTGCAGGAGCCAGAGCACCACGGCGCGTGTCTCGGGCTCGGAGAGGGGGAACTCGCCCGCGCCCCCCTGCGTGTTGCCACGCCCGGTCGGTTCGCGCATCGGGCGCCAGTTGTACGGGTAGTTGCGATGGAGATCGAGCCCGCCGATCCCGTCCTCGTTGATCCGCCCGTCGCGATCGTTGTCGATCCCCTCGGGGTACATCAGGTAGTCGCCCTGGCCCATCGGGACGTTCCGCATGAGCCGCCCGCTCGTGTCGGCGGTGTCCTTCACGGCGTTCCCCTTCCCGGTGCCCACGTACTTCCGCATCTGCCGGATGAAGCCATCGCGGTCGAGGTCGTCGCCGGCATCCTCGTCGAGGAGGCCGTCGTCGTCATCATCGTAGGGACGGACGGTGCTGCGGTTCGCCTGCGCGGTGAGGCGATACATGTCCGAGCCGTCGGGGTTGTTGAGGGGCCGGAGATAGATCGCCTTGGTGTCGAGGAGCGTGGTGACCGCGGGATCCTTCCCGTACTGCTCGAGGAGATGCCAGGCGAGGTAGAGCACGCTCTCGGTCGAGGTGATCTCTCCCGAGTGACGGCCCCCCTCGAAGAAGGCCGCCGGCTTCTGTGTGTGCGCGCCGGTC
>CAIVJV010000175.1 GCA_903906325.1 uncultured Gemmatimonadota bacterium | reverse complement strand
TGACCGCGGTGATGCTCGGCGTCGTCGCCGGCGTCGTCGCGATCACCCTCGCCGCCCGCCGCATCGCGATCCAGATCCCGCAGCGCACGATGGCGAAGGGCCGGCAGCGCGAGGCCGCGAAGAATTTCATCCCGCTCCGCCTCAACTCGGCGGGCGTGATGCCGATCATCTTCGCCCAGTCGCTCATCGTCGTGCCGGGCGCCATCGCGCAGTTCTCGGGGAATCAGTCCCTCGCCAACGTCGCGGATTACCTCGCGCCGGGGACCTGGGCGTACTTCCTCCTCTCGGCGATCCTCATCGTCTTCTTCACCTACTTCTACACCGCCATCATCTTCAATCCGGCGGACGTGGCGGAGAACCTGAAGAAGCAGGGAGGGTTCATCCCCGGGATCAAGCCGGGCGCGAAGACCGCCGATCACATCCAGGACATCGTCACGCGGATCACCCTCCCGGGGGCGATCTTCCTGACCTTCATCGCGCTCCTCCCGATCTGGCTGGCAGACCTCTTCGCCGTCCCGTTCCAGTTCGGGGGCACCTCGCTCCTGATCGTCGTCGGCGTCGCGCTCGACACCATGGCGCAGGTCCAGCAGCACCTCCTGCTGCGCAAGTACGACGGGTTCATGAAGAAGGGCCGGGTCCGCTTCCGTGGTCGGAACGCGGGCATGGGCGGCTTCTGATCCCCTGACATGATCGTCGTCCTGCTCGGCCCGCCGGGCGCTGGCAAAGGGACCCAAGGGGAGCGGATCGCCGCCGCCCTCGGCGTCCCCAAGCTGGCGACCGGTGATGTGCTTCGGGCCGCGGTCAAGGACGGCACCCGCCTCGGCCTCGAGGCCAAGGGGTACATGGATCGTGGCGATCTGGTGCCCGATGCCGTGATCCTCGGCATCATCAAGGAAGCGCTCGCGCAACCGACGTACGCCAAAGGCGCGATCCTCGACGGGGTGGTGCGCACCGTGCCGCAGGCGGAAGGGCTCGCCGCGGCCACGCAGGAGCTCGGCACCCAGGTGGATGTGGTGCTGACCTTCGACATCGCCGATGATGTGCTGGTCGAGCGGCTCTCGGGGCGCACGACCTGCGATATGACGCAGAAGCCCTTCACGGGGTTCGCCCCGGGGATCCCATGCCCCGATGGGTGCGGCGGGACGCTCGTGCGCCGGGCTGACGATGAGCCGGAGGCGATCCGCAATCGGCTCCGCGTCTATCAGGCGCAGACCGCGCCCGTGCTCGATTGGTATGTCGCCCAGGGGGCGAACGTACAGCACATCGACGCCGTCGGCGCCTTCGACGCCGTGACGGCGCGGGCGCTCGCCGCCGTCGGCCGGTGATCCAGCTCAAGAGTCCACGCGAGATCGAGACGATGGCGGCGGGCGGGCGGATCCTCGCCGCCACGCACCGCCACATCCGCCCCGCCATCGTGCCGGGGATCACGACGCTCGAGATCGACGCGATGGTGGAAGCCTTCATCCGCTCCCACCCGGGCGCGACGCCCTCCTTCAAGGGGCTCTACGGATTTCCCGCGTCGGCGTGCATCTCGATCAATGAGGAGATCGTGCACGGGATCCCCTCGCCGCGCCGCATCCTCGCCGCGGGGGACATCGTCACGGTCGACATCGGCGTGCATTACGGTGGCTTCCACACCGACTCGGCGTGGACCTATCCCGTGGGGGCGATCCTCCCCGAGACGCAGCGGCTCCTCGATGTCACCGAGCGCTCGCTCTACGCCGGGATCGAGGCGGCACGCGTGGGGCACCATATCGGCGATATCGGACACGCGGTGGAGGAGGTCGTGACGCGCGCGCGGTACACCGTGGTGCGCGATCTCGTCGGCCACGGCGTCGGGACGAGCATGCATGAGGAGCCGCAGGTCCCCAACCACGGCAAGCCGAAGCGGGGCACCAAGCTGCAGGCGGGGATGACCATCGCGATCGAACCGATGGTGAATGCGGGGGGCGCCGCGACGCGCACGCTCGCCGACAAATGGACCATCGTCACCCTCGATGGCGCCCTGAGCGCCCACTTCGAACACACGATCGCGATCACGGCCGAGGGGCCGCGGATCCTCACGACGCTCGATTAGACGAGCTGCCGCTCCACCGCGGCGGTCGCGCGCGCCGCATCGGCGGCGCACCGCGCCACGAGGGCCTGGGCTTCCGCCGCGAGCGGGGCGCCCGCCGTGCGATCGGGCATCGCCACCACATTGATCCGCACGTTGTACGCGGCGCCACGGCAGGCGGCCTCGGCCATCACGGCCGCCACGCCCGCATCGCTCGCGGCGTTCGTGTTGCCCTGCTCGGCGCAGGTGGCGGCGAGCGAGGCCACCTCGGCGCAACAGCGCGCGGTCTCGAGGGGGGTCATCGCCGCGCCGACGAGGGCGGCCTGGATCGCGGCCTCGCGCGCGGTCTGCTGCGCGGGGGTCTCCTTGGGGAGTTGATACGCCGCGCTCACACTGGCGTAGGCCTGCG
>CAIVJV010000174.1 GCA_903906325.1 uncultured Gemmatimonadota bacterium | reverse complement strand
TGCGGGTGCATCCTCGACGTCTATACCTGCCGCACCACGGACTTCACCTGCTCGACCTCGCCGGCGATGCACCGCGACGTGCTGCGGTTGGTCGCGGGGGGCTACACCGAGCAAGAGATCCTCGACGCCTTCGTGGAGACCTATGGCGAGGTCGCGCTGACCGCGCCGAAGAAGGAGGGGTTCAATTGGGCGGGCTACGTCGCGCCCGGCGTGGTCCTCGCCGTCGGTGGGATCGCGCTCACGGTGCTGCTGCGGAAGTGGCGGGCGGAGGCGCAGCGCGCGGCCGCGCAGGCCCCGGCGGCTCCCCTCGCGCGTGGCGCGGCGCTCCCCGGAGTCAGCGACGACGAGCTGGCTCGCCTCGATCGGGCGATCCGCGAGGAGGGGTGAGATGATCCCGCTCCTCGTCGGAAGCGGCCTCGCCGTCGTGGCGTTGGCCTATGTGCTCTTCCCGATCCTCCGGGCGGAGACCGGGGCCGCTCGTCCCATCGTCCCGCCGAGCGCACGCGTCGCCGGCAGGACCGACGAGGCATCGAGCGCCATCGAGGCGCTCCGCGAGGTCGAGTTCGACCGCGCCACCGGCAAGCTCTCCGATGATGACTACGCGATCCTGCGCGCGACCTATGCGCCACAGGCCCTCGCCGAGTTGCGCGGGCGCGAGCAGGGGGCACCGTCGAGCGAGGCGCGATCGGCCCGAGCGACCGACGATGCCGCCGAGCGACTGATCGCGCGGATGCGCACGCGGCAGACGGCCTGCGGGCAGTGCGGACCGCGCCCAGAGTCCGATGCCCTCTTCTGCTCCGACTGCGGCCGCTATCTCGAGGCCGTCTGCCTGCGGTGTCAGGCGCCGGTCCCCTCGGGTGACGCGCGCTTCTGCGTCAGCTGCGGCGAGTCCCTCGCCGCCTGAACCCATCCGTGCCGCCGCGCGGCTCAGCGCGGTGCGGCCCCGAGGTACTCGAGGGCGAGCGCGCTCAGCGCCTTCACTCCCGCTGGCAAGGCCGACTCGTCCGCGAAGAAGTACGGCGAGTGGTTCGACGGGGCCTTGGTGTGGTCCTGATCGCGCGGCGTGATGCCGAGGAAGAAGAACACCCCGGGCGCCCGCTTCTGGAAGAGTGAGAAGTCCTCGGCCCCGGTGATCATCGGCGCGATCTGCACCCGCTCCACCCCGACCGCCCGCCGCAAGGTCGGCAGCATCCGCTCGGTCAATGCGGGGTCGTTGTCCGTCACCGGGTAGCCGGAGTCGATCGTGACGCGCGCCGTCGCCCCGGCGCTCGCGGCGATCTGCGTGGCGATCCGCTCCACGGAGGAGAACACCAGTCGCTTCTGCGGCTCGCTGAAGGTGCGGATCGTCCCGCCGAGCATCACGGTGTCGGGGATGATGTTCTCTCGCACCCCGCCGTGGAACATCGCGACCGTGACGATCGCCGGGAGCTCGGTGATGTTCACCTGCCGGCTCACCACCGTCTGCAGCGCACTGACGATCTGGGCGCTGACGACGATCGGATCGACCCCGGCCCACGGGGCCGCGCCATGCGACTGCCGACCGCGTACCGTCACATGGAAGGAGTTCGAGGCCGCCATGATCGGCCCGGACCGCACCGCGATATCGCCGGCCGGCATGGGCCAGACATGGAGACCGAAGACCGCATCGACCTTCGGGTCGTCCATCGCCCCATCGCGGATCATCGGTTCGGCGCCACCGGGACCCTCCTCGGCGGGCTGGAAGAGGAAGACCACCGTGCCCGCGATCTGTGCGCGCATCCCCGCGAGCACCTCGGCCGTCCCCATCAGGATCGCGACGTGGTTGTCATGCCCGCAGGCATGCATGACGCCGGTCTCCTGCCCGTTCCAGACCGTACGCACCTTCGATTTGAAGGGGAGGTCCACCAGCTCGGTCACGGGGAGCGCGTCCATGTCGGCACGGAGTGCCACGACCTTCCCAGGCTTCCCTCCCTTCAGCACGCCGACGACGCCCGTGCCGCCCACCCCCGTGCGCACCTCCATCCCGAGCGTCCGGAGATGCGCGGCGACCAGTGCCGCCGTGCGCGTCTCCTGCATCCCGAGCTCGGGATGTTCGTGGATGTCCCGCCGCCAGGCGACGACCTGGGGATTCACCGCCGTGACGCGGCGGTCGAGCTCATCCGCGAGGCGTGATCCCTGCGCCGCGCCGGGGAGGGTGGCGGTCACGAGGAGGGCGAGCGACAGGACGAGACGCGACATCGGAGCTCCGCAGGAGGAAAGGATGATCGTTCAATCCTGCGCCCATCGGGGCATCAGGGGAAGGGCGAGCGCGACGACGCCACGCCCTCGATCGCCCGCGCGACCGTGGCGGCCGTGGCCGTCGCGCTCTCGAGGAGGGGGATCCCCGGGCCGAGGTACGAGCCACAGCACCAGAGGCGCCGGTCGGGCTCCGACTGGAGCTGGTCGACGAGCCGCGCCCCTTCGAGCGCCCGCGCATTCACGACCGGCCGCTCGAAGCTGGCCCGTGCATAGACCCGCGAGGCCATGGGCTCCACGATCGGATTCCACGTTTGGAAGACGGGGGAGCCGCCGGCGAGCGTGGGCTGGACACGGTTCATCCAGATCGTCGCCATCGGGCGGTCGAGCAGGGGATCGATCACCATATTGACCGGCGCCCACCGTCGGCGGTCGCGTGGCGCCAACCGCGGATCGGTGTGCACCACCACCTCGCTCGACTCATACCCGAAGCGCTCCAGCGCCTCGCGTTCCCGCGCGAAGTCCGCATCGAGTAGGCGCGCGGCCTGATTGGCCTGCGTCGCGAGGACCACATGGTCGTACCGCGCCTCGCCCCCCTCCCACGCGATGTGCACGCCATCCGCCGTCGGGGCGATGCGCCGGACGGCGACGCCACATCGGACCTCGTGGACGGTCTCGGTGAGTCGCCGCACCACCTCGCGCGTCCCGAGCACCACGCGTCGCACGCCGCCGAAGGTGAGGCCCCGTGTGAGGTAGTCGAGGATGATCCGCGCCGGATAGGCACGCACCGCCGTCGTCGAACAGGTGCAGACGGCGGCGAAGGTGGGGAGCAGGAAGCCATCGGTGAAGTCGGGGCCGAGCCCCGCGCGGTCGAGCCAGCTCCCCAGCGGCTCCTCGCTCGCGCCGAGGTCGGCGAGCGCCGTCGGGGCCATCCGGTAGAAGCGCAGGAGGTCGCGACTGATGCGGAGTGCGCGCGCCCCCACCGGCAGCGCGGGCAACGGGACCGACCGCCCGCCGACGATCCAGTTGGCATACCGGAAGTAGGTCGCGCCCTCCAGCACGCTGAACGAGCCGGCGTAGTTCGTCCGCTCGAGCTGGACGCCCAGCGCGTGGTAGAGCCCGATGAGGGTCGGATAGTAACCCTCATAGATCACGCGGAGCGGGACGTCGATCCGGGCCGTGCGCCCGTCGTGCGGGAGGTCCAGCGAATGCGCGTCCATCCCGACCACGGGGTGCTTCTCCAACAACGTCACGCGATGCCGGGCGCTGAGCCGCCAGGCCGCCGAGAGCCCGGCGATCCCCCCGCCGACGACCGCGATGTCGAGTCCGGTGCGCATCAGCTGGAATAGTAGCTCGCGTTCTCCTCGATGTAGCCCTTCGTCAGGTCACAGCCGTAGGCCGTCGCCTCGGCGGGGCCGACGCCGAGGGCGATCTCGAGATCCACCACCTCGGCGGCGAGCGCCTGGCGCACCGTCGCCTCGTCGAAGGGGAGCCGCTCCCCGCCACGCACCACCTGATGCCCGTTGATCCACGCGTCGGTGCTCGCGGGGTGCACGGTGCAGTCGAAGCACTTCCCGACGGCCATCAGCAGGCGCCCGACATTCGGGTCCGCGCCGTGGACCATCGTCTTGACGAGCGGGGAGTTGAGCACCGCCTTGGCGATGAACCGTGCCTCGCGATCGTCGCGGGCGCCGCGCACCTGGACGCGCACCAGATGCTCCGCGCCCTCGCCGTCGCGCCCGAGGATCTCCGTCATCCGGATGCAGCCGGCGGTGAGCGCCTCTACGAAGGCGCGCTCATCCACCGGGCCAGCGAGCCCATTGGCGAGGATCGCGCAGGTATCGGAGGTGCTCGTGTCGGTGTCGACGCTGAGCATGTTGAACGAGCGCGCGATCGCGGTGCGGAGCATCGCGTCGAGGGTCGGCGCGGCGATCGCGGCATCGGTGAAGATGTAGGCGAGCATCGTCGCCATGTTCGGCTCGATCATCCCCGACCCCTTCGCCACCCAGGTGATCGTCGCCGCCCCGACCGAGATGGAGAGCGCCTTGGGGTGGGTGTCCGTCGTCATGATCCCCTCGGCCCCGACCAAGGGATCGTCCTGCAGGTCGCTCGCCATCCCGCGCACCCCCGCTTCGATCTTCTCGACGGGGAGTGGCACCCCGATCACCCCGGTGGAACTCACGAGGACCTGATCGGCGGTCGTCCCGAGCTCGGCCGCCGCCGCGGCGGCCATCCGCCGCGCATGCTCCACGCCGCGGGCGCCGGTGGCGACGTTGCTCACCTTGCTGTTCGCGATGATCGCCCGGAGCACGCCGCCACGGATCGTCTCGCGTCCGAGGAGGATCGGCGCCCCTGGGAAATGATTGCGCGTGAAGACCGCGGCGGCGGCCGCGTCGACCTCGCTCACGAAGAGCGTCAGGTCCTTCGCCTCCGGCTTGAGCCCGACGTTGCGGCTGGCGCAGCGGAAGCCGCGGGGGAAGCGAGCGGTGGGATGGAACGCAGTCATGGGACCTGAGGTGAGCGGGACCGGAAGATAGAGGACGCTGGACCTTCGCCGCCATCGGCTTAACATCCCACGCATCGGAGCGTCTTCTCTGGCAGCACGGCGCTTCCGCCGCGGCCTTTCACTCGGAGCAGATGATGTTCAGTCACCGTCTCGTCGTCCTCGCGCTCGCTGGCCTCCCCGCCGTCATCGTGGCGCAGCGTCCGCAGCCGCCCCTCCCACCACAGGCGGGTCTGCCGCCCGCCGCGGCCCCACAGCTCCGGCAGCGCCTCGTGCTGCAGGCCCAGGGCGCTCCGCGTCGGCTCGGCGGCGCCATCGGTCAGCCGGGGGTCACGCGCCTCCTCAATCTCCGTCGGCAGCTCGAGCTCACCCCGCGGCAGGTGACCCAGCTCGACTCCATCGAGCGCGGGCTCTTCGCCGAGCGGAAGGCGATGCTGGAGCGGATGCAGGCGGAGCGCCGCGCGGTGCCGCCGCAGGGTCAGGCGCGTCCGCTCGCCCCGGACTCCCTCCGGGCGCGGATGCAGCGCCTCCAGCCGCAGATGGCGCAGTGGCGTCAGCGGGATTCGCTCGCGCTCGCGTCCGCGGAGCGCCTCCTCACCGAGCCGCAGCGCCAGAAGCTGCGGGAGATCCGCGCCTACGCGCGGGGTCGCGCGGATGCGATGCGCCAGTCCCGCCGGCCGCGCGGTGGGCAGCGGATGCCCGACCTGCAGATGCGGCCCGGGCAGTGGGGGCCCGCGCGACGGCCGATGCCGCCGGGCGCCCCCCGCGGTGACCAGGAGGTCGAAGTCGAGATCCGGCGGCAGGCACCCGGCGGCGAGGACGTCCGCATCGAGCGTCGGATGACGCGTCCGCCGCGCTGACGCCCCACGGCAGGGGTGTGACCGGACGGCGCGGGGGGCTTCCCTCCGCGCCGTCCGCTATGGGGCCAGTCGGATCGCGAAGCAGTGCTTCTCGCCGACCTCGATCTCCGTCCGATCCACCTGCTGGTAGCGGGTGATCTTCTCGGGGAAGGTCGGGAGCGGGACCCGCTCGAACCCCGCGGCGAGGAAGAGCTCATCCGAGAACGACACCGCGAAGAGCTCGCGGTACCCGCGGCTCGTGGCGAGCTCGACGGCGGCGGCGATCAGCGTCCGCCCATGCCCGACGCCCTGGGCATCCGGGTCCACCGCGAGCGAGATCAGCTCGGCCACACTGGGGCTGTACTCGTCGAGCGCCACGCACCCGATCACGCCCCCATTGGCGTCGCGGAGCACGCGATAATCGGCGAGATGGTTCGCGGCGAACTCCGGGGAGCGGACCAGGGTGAGCCCCGCCGCCGCGTAGCGGTTGTTCAGGGTCAGGAGCGCCGGGATGTCGGTCTCGTTCGCGTGCGTGATGCGCAGGGTCATCGGGCGAAGGGGTGGGGTCATGCGCGCTGGGCCTCCCGCGCGCGCCGGTAGAACGGGGCGGCGGCCTCGGGGCGTCCGAGACGGTCGTACACGATCCCGAACCCTTTCAGGGCGCGCCAATGGGTCGGATCCAACGCGGCGGCCCGCTGATAGGCGACCAGCGCCCCGGCGAGGTCGTCGCACTTGTTCAGCGCCTCCCCCAGATGGTAGTGCGCTCCCGCATGGTCGGGGAGACGTCCCACCGCGGAACGGAGGGGGGCGATGGCATCCCTCCAGCGTGCGCGCCGGCAGGCGAGGACCCCGGTGTAAAGGACGATCTCCGGCGCGTCCGGCGAGCGGGCCGCGAGCGCGCGCAGCGCCTGGTCCGCCTCGTCGTACCGCAGGGCGGTGGCGAGGGCCTCGATCCGCTCGCAAGCCGCACGGATGGGGTCCGTGTCGGGGGTGACGGGCGCAGGGAGCGGCGGGCCCTCCCGAGCCACCGGAGCAGGGGGCGCGACCGGAGCGACCTGAGCGACCTGAGCGACCGGCGCGACCGGAGGGACAGCGGCCACCGGCAGGGCCGGCGCCACCGGCGTCGGCGGGGCGATGGGCGACGGGGTCGGTCGCACCACCGCCGTCAGGACCGTTCCCCCGGGCTCCTCCACCTCGCGGTCGTCATACGACCACTCCCCGCAGACCGGCGGCTCCCGGACGGCGATCACGATGGGCGTCGCGTCCGGCCCGTACGTCTCGACCGGGACCAGGGGCACCCCCTCCGCCGCCCCGAGCATGAGCTGCGCCGGATCGTCGGACCGCTGGGCGGAGGGCAGGGGAGGGTGAGGCATCGTCGAAACCGGTGCCGAGCGGACCCGCCGGCGCGGCGCCCCGAAATCTAGCCACCGTCGTCCCTTCCATTCACCCGCGGTCCCCTCGAACTTGCAAGACTATGTCCGGTGACGCGCTAATCGTCCGGGGGGCCCGCGAACACAACCTGAAGGGGATCGATGTCACGATCCCGCGGGACAAGCTCACGGTCATCACCGGCCTCTCGGGGAGCGGCAAATCCTCCCTCGCCTTCGACACGATCTTCGCCGAGGGCCAACGGCGCTACGTGGAGTCGCTCTCCGCCTATGCCCGGCAGTTCCTCGGGCTCATGGAGAAGCCCGATGTCGACGTGATCGAGGGGCTTTCCCCCGCGATCTCCATCGAGCAGAAGACCGCCGGCGCCAACCCGCGCTCCACCGTCGGCACGGTCACGGAGATCTATGACTATCTCCGGTTGCTCTACGCACGGGCCGGCACCCCGCACTGCCCGCAGTGCGGCCGGGGCGTCGCACGGCAGACCCCGACGCAGATCGCCGATGTGGTGCTCGGCTGGCCGACGGGGACCAAGGTCGAGGTCCTCGCGCCCCTCGTGCGCGGGCGGAAGGGGGAGTTCCGTGACCTCTTCGAGCAGGTGCGCAAGCAGGGGTTCGTGCGGGCGATGGTCGATGGGGCGCTCGTCGATCTCGCCGATCCGCCGAAGCTGAACCGCAAGCTCAACCACGACGTCTCGGTCGTCGTCGATCGTCTCGTGGTCCGGGCGGAGGATCGCGGACGCCTCACCGACTCCCTCGAGACCGCGCTTCGGCTCGCCGAGGGACTCGTCGAGGTGGTGCGGTATGACGCGAAACCGGTCACGCAACTCTTCTCGGAGCGCTACGGCTGCCCCGACTGCGGCATCTCGATGCCGGAGCTCGAGCCGCGGCACTTCTCCTTCAACTCCCCCTTTGGCGCCTGCCCGACCTGCACGGGACTCGGGACCAAGCGGACCGCGAGCGCGGAGCTCGTGCTCGGGGATCCCTCCATCTCGATCCTCGAGGGGGTCGTCCTCCCCTGGGGCGAGCCCGATGGGTACCTGCGCCGCGTGATCCTCCCAGGGCTCGCCAAGCAGCTCCGGTTCGAGCTCAACACCCCGTGGGGAGCGCTCCCCGACCGCGTGAAGTTCGAGCTCCTCTTCGGGAGCGCGAAGAAGAAGGGGGAGGAGGCCGCCAAGTGGGAGGGGATCCTCGCCAACGTGCAGCGGCGGTACACCGAGACCACCTCCGATGCGATCCGGACCGACCTCGAGGCCTACATGGTCGTGGCCGAATGCCCCGACTGTCGCGGGCGTCGCCTCAAGCCGGAGTCGCTCGCCGTCACGGTGCATGGCCGCAACATCGGTGAGTTCACCGCGGGCTCGGCGCTCGAGGCGCTGGCCTTCGCGGAGGGCATCCCGGTGCGTGGGCCCGCGGGCCCTGGGCTCGACCCGGGCATCGCCGGCCCGATCCTCAAGGAGGTCCGCGAGCGGCTCCGCTTCCTGGTGGATGTCGGACTCGATTACCTCACCCTCGATCGCTCCGCGGAATCGCTCTCCGGCGGCGAGGCGCAACGCATCCGTCTCGCCACGCAGATCGGCTCGCGCCTCGTGGGCGTGCTCTACATCCTCGACGAGCCGAGCATCGGGCTGCATCAGCGCGACAACGCGCGGCTCCTCGAGACGCTCAAGCGCCTTCGCGACCTCGGGAACACGGTCCTCGTCGTCGAGCACGATGAGGAGACGATCCTCGAGGCCGATCATCTGATCGACCTCGGGCCCGGCGCCGGCAAACATGGCGGTGAGGTGATCGCCGAGGGCACGGTCGATCAGGTGAAGCGCGTCGCCCGCTCCATCACGGGGCAGTATCTGAACGGGACCCGCACCATCCCCACACCGAAGGCGCGCCGTCCCCGCCACGCCGAACGGGTGCTCCGCGTCGAGGGCGCGCGCGAGCATAACCTGCGGCGCGTCGACGCCGAGATCCCGCTCGGGTGCTTCGTCGCGGTCACCGGCGTCTCCGGCTCAGGGAAGAGCACCCTCGTCGAGGACATCCTGCAGCGCACCCTCGCCCGCCATTTCTATCGGGCACGGGTGCTCCCCGGCGCACACGATCGCGTCGTCGGCCTCGAGCATCTCGACAAGGTCATCGACATCGACCAGACCCCGATCGGGCGCACCCCGCGCTCCAATCCGGCGACCTACACCGGGCTCTTCACCCCGATCCGCGAGCTCTTCGCCGAGATGCCGGAGGCCAAGCTCCGTGGGTACGGCCCGGGCCGCTTCTCCTTCAACGTGAAGGGGGGGCGCTGCGAGGCCTGTCAGGGGGACGGCCTCGTGAAGATCGAGATGCACTTCCTCCCCGACGTGTACGTGACCTGCGAGCAGTGCCGCGGGAAGCGCTATAATCGCGAGACGCTCGACGTCCGGTTCCGTGGGATGAACATCAGCGAGGTGCTCGAGCTCACCGTCGAGGACGCGCTCCCCGTCTTCGAGAACCAGCCGCGGATCCATCACAAATTGCAGACGCTGCACGGGGTCGGGCTCGGCTACATCCACCTCGGCCAGAGCGCGACCACCCTCTCCGGTGGCGAGGCGCAACGCGTGAAGCTCGCGACCG
>CAIVJV010000173.1 GCA_903906325.1 uncultured Gemmatimonadota bacterium | reverse complement strand
CCGCGTCGGCGTCGCCGACTACGACTACACCGAGGTCCTCAGCGGCCTCCAGCCCGGAGAGCAGGTCGCCCTCCTCAGCGCCGCCGCCCTCCAGGCCCAGCGCCAACAGAGCACGGAGCGCTTCCGCGCGATGACCGGCGGCGGCTCGCCGTTGGGTGGGGGGAGCACCGGTGGCGGAGCCGGCGGGGCTGGGGGCCGCCCGACCGGTGGCGCCGGCGCCGGTGGCGGTGGCGGTGGTGGCGGCGGGAGGCCGTAAGCCCATGGATTTCGCCGAAACGATCCGCGTCGCCCTCGGGGCGCTCCGCGCGAACAAGATGCGCTCCCTCCTCACGATGCTCGGCATCGTGATCGGAGTCTCCGCCGTCATCGCCGTCGTGGCCCTCGGCCGCGGCGCGCAACAGGCGGTCAAAGACCGCATCAGCTCACTGGGGACGACCCTGCTCACCGTCTCCCCGGGGCAGGCCCGCTCAGGTGGGGTCATGTCGTTCGATGTGCGCAGCCGGCTCACCCTCGAGGATGCGCTGGCACTCGAGGAGCGGGGCACCGTGATTACCGCGGTGCAGCCCGAGATGTCGAGCAACCTGCAGGTGCAGTACCTCAACAAGAACGCGGGGACGCAGGTCGTCGGGACGACGGCCAACTTCCCCGAGGTCCGGAAGTACGAGCTCGCCGCCGGCCGCTTCTTCACCAACGCCGAGGACCAGAGCCGGCAACGCCTCGCGGTGGTGGGCCCCACTGTCCTCGAGAACCTCGGGCTGCAGACCCCCGAGGCCCTGGTCGGGGAGGACATCCGGATCCGTGGGATCCAGTTCACCGTCGTCGGCGTCTACAAGTCGAAGGGGCAGGCGAATCCGTTCAGTAATCCGGACGACCAGATCCTGATCCCGATCCAGACGGCGCGCTTCCGCATCCTCGGGTCGAACCGGCTCCGATCGATCTCGGTCCTCGCGCCGGATGAGGCCCGCATCCCCGATGCGATGGCCGACGTCCAGAAGGTCCTGCGCCGGGAGCACAAGCTCCGCCCCGACAAGCCCGATGACTTCCAGATCCGGAACCAGGCCGACTTCCTGAGCACCCTCGGCGAGACCACCCAGGTCTTCTCGATGCTCCTCGCCGGGATCGCGGCCGTCTCCCTCCTCGTCGGGGGGATCGGGATCATGAACATCATGCTCGTCTCGGTGACGGAGCGGACCCGGGAGATCGGGATCCGGAAGGCGCTGGGCGCGACGCGCCTCAACATCCTCTTCCAGTTCCTGATCGAGGCGGTGGTGCTCTGCCTCCTGGGGGGTGGGCTGGGGATCCTGCTCGGGGCCGGTGGGGCGACCGCCTTCACCAAGCTCCTGGGGTGGACGACCCAGATCGGCGCCTCCTCGGTCGGGCTGGCCTTCGGGTTCTCGGCGTTGGTCGGGGTGATCTTCGGGGTCTATCCGGCCCGGCGGGCCGCGGGCCTCGACCCGATCGTCGCGCTGCGGTACGAATAGGCATCGGCCCAGGCGCCGACGGCGCCGCCATCGGCTGCACCCGGGGTCCGGCATCGCTAGCTTTCTCTCGCGATGTCGGACCCCTCTCATTCCGCCGTGTCCGCCCCCACCGGGAAGCGCCTCGCGATCCTGACCCTCTCCGCGCTGGGGGTCGTGTACGGCGACATCGGCACCAGCCCGCTCTATGCGCTCCGGGCCTGCTTCAAGCCCGAGTATGGGATCGCCCCGACGCCGGAGAACGTCTATGGGGTGCTCTCGCTCATCCTCTGGGCGCTCATCCTCGTGGTGAGCGTGAAGTACATCGTCTTCGTGTTGCGGGCGGACAACCGCGGCGAGGGGGGGATCCTCGCGATGCTCGCCCTCTTGCTCCGCCAGAGTGACCTCAAGTGGCGCGGCGCCCTGATCGGCCTCGGGCTCTTCGGCGCCGCTCTGCTCTATGGCGATGGCATCATCACCCCCGCCATCTCCGTCCTCTCGGCCGTCGAGGGAATCGCGGTCGGATCCGAAGCGCTCGAACCGCTCGTCGTCCCCATCACCCTCGTGATCCTGGTCGGACTCTTCCTCGCGCAGCGGATCGGGACGTCAGCCGTCGGCAAGATCTTCGGGCCCGTCACCTTTCTCTGGTTCGCGACCATCGGCGTCCTCGGGGTCCGCGAAATCCTGCACGCGCCCGAGATCCTCTTCGCCGTCCATCCGGGGTATGCGGCACGATTCCTCGTCACCCATGGCACGGCGGGGTTCCTGCTCCTGGGCGCTGTCGTCCTGGCGGTGACGGGTGCCGAGGCGCTCTATGCCGACATGGGACACTTCGGCCGGCGCCCGATCCGTCTGGCCTGGTTCTCGTTCGTGCTCCCCGCCCTCGTCCTCAACTACTTCGGCCAGGGGGCCTTGATCCTGCGTGACGCGAGCGCGGCGGCGAACCCCTTCTATCTGCTCGCCCCCCATGGTCTGCTCTACCCGCTGATCGCCTTGGCGACCCTCGCGACGATCATCGCCTCGCAGGCGCTGATCTCGGGCGCCTTCTCGCTGACGCAGCAGTGCATCCAGCTCGGCTACTGCCCCCGGATGACGATCACCCACACCTCAGCGAAGGAGTTCGGTCAGATCTACATCCCCGAGGTGAACAACGCGCTCATGATCGGGTGTCTCCTCATCGTCCTCGCCTTCGGGGAGTCGTCACGCCTTGATGCGGCCTATGGGATCGCGGTCACCGGGAGCTTCCTGATCACGACGGCCATTTATGCGGTGCTGACCCTCACGCGCTTCCAGTGGCCTCGGTGGCGGGCCTACGGCTTCCTGGCGCTGTTCCTCGTGGTCGATGGCTCCCTGTTCGGTGCGAGCTTCCTGAAGATCTTGCACGGCGGCTGGGTCCCGCTCCTCGTCGCCATCGCGCTCTTCACCCTGATGACCAGCTGGAAGCGTGGCCGCGAGATCCTGCGCGAGCGCGTGGTCGACATGTCCCTCCCGCTCGACACCTTCCTCGAGGACATCGGGCGCCGGTCCCCGGTGCGCGTCCCGGGGACCGCGGTCTTCATGACGTCCGAGGCCACCGGCGTCCCGGTGGTGCTCCTGCACCACCTCAAGCACAACAAGGTGCTGCACGAGACGGTGATCCTCCTCTCGATCCTCACCGACGACATCCCCGAGGTCCCCAAGGCGCAGCGCACGAAGATCGAGGCCTTGGGCCAAGGGTTCTTCCGCGCGACGGCGCACTACGGCTTCATGGAGTCGGCGGATGTGAAGGAGGTCGTCCAGCAATGCCGCGATGCCGGCGTTGCCGCCCGGCCCCTCGACACGAGCTACTACCTCGGCCGTGAGCAACTGATCCCCCGCCGCGG
>CAIVJV010000172.1 GCA_903906325.1 uncultured Gemmatimonadota bacterium | reverse complement strand
GCCGTGGACCGAATGCGCCTCGCGCCCCTCGGGCACCGTCTTTCGCGCCGCCACCAGCGCCTGCGCGAAGACCTGACCACCGAAGACGCGTCCCGTCCCGAGGTCGCGGTTGCGCCCACGGTAGATATTGTGCTCGAGGGACTCGAGCTCGAGGAGCGAGAGGAGTTCGTGAACGACGGTCATGGGTGAGGACGGAAGGTCAAGCGCCGACGGCCTGTGCCGCGGCAAGACGAGCGATCGGGACCCGGTAGGGGGAGCAACTCACATAGTCGAGCCCCGTCTGGTGGCAGAACCTCACGGAGCGGGGCTCCCCCCCATGTTCGCCGCAGATCCCCACCTTGAGGCTCGCCCGCGCGCCACGACCGGCGGTGGTCGCCATCGTGATCAGCTGACCCACTCCATCGATGTCCAAGACCTGGAAGGGGTCGTCAGGATAGATCCCCTGCGCCACGTAGTGTGGGAGGAACCGGCCCGCATCGTCACGGCTCAGGCCCAGCGTGGTCTGGGTGAGGTCATTCGTCCCAAATGAGAAGAACTCGGCCGCGCCGGCGATCCGGGCCGCGGTCAGCGCGGCGCGCGGGAGCTCGATCATCGTGCCGACGAGATACTTCACGTGCAGCCCATGGGCCTGGAACACCTCGGTGGCGACCCGATCGACGATGGCGCGTTGGTGCGTGAACTCCTGGACCGTCGAGACGAGCGGGATCATCACCTCCGGGAGGACGATCATCCCCCGTCGGATGCAGGCGATCGCCGCCTCGAAGATCGCGCGGGCCTGCATCTCGGTGATCTCGGGGTAGGTGACGCCGAGTCGGCAACCCCGATGGCCGAGCATCGGGTTCGTCTCGCGGAGCCCCTCGACCACACGCATCAGGTCGCGACGGGCGAGCCCGACGCGCCGCGCGAGCAGTTTGGCCTCCTCACCGCCATGGGGGAGGAATTCATGCAGCGGGGGATCGAGGAGTCGGATGGTGACGGGGAAGCCGTCCATCGCCTCGAAGATCCCCTCGAAGTCGGTGCGTTGCATCGGGAGGAGCTTGGCGAGGGCCCGGCGACGGCCCATCTCGTCGTGCGCGACGATCATCTCACGCATCGCGTGGATCCGGTCCCCGTCGAAGAACATATGTTCGGTCCGGCAGAGCCCGATCCCCTCGGCCCCGAAGCCACGGGCCACCCGGGCATCATGCGGCGTGTCGGCATTGGCGCGCACCTTGAGCCGCCGGCGGGCATCGGCCCAACCCAAGAGCTCGGCGAACCCGCGATAGACCGGTGACGCATCGGCCTTCCGCGTCCCGGCATTCACCTGCATGACCTCGCTGGGCATCGTCGGGAGGTCGCCGACGAAGACCTCGCCCGTCCCACCGTCGAGCGTGATCCAGTCCCCCTCGTGGATCTCCGTCTCGCCGACGAGGAACCGCTTGTTCCCGAGGTCGAGCTTGATGGAGGCACAGCCCACGATGGCGCATTTGCCCATCCCTCGCGCGACGACGGCGGCGTGGCTCGTCATCCCCCCGCGGGCCGTGAGGATCGCCTTCGCCGCGACCATCCCGTGGAAATCCTCCGGCGTCGTCTCGTCGCGGACGAGGATGACGGCATCCCCATGCGCGGCGCGCGTCTCCGCGGTATCGGCATCGAAGACGGCGATCCCGCTGGCCGCCCCCGGGCTCGCGGGGAGTCCGGTGCAGAGCGCGACCGGCTTCCCGGCCCGATCGATCACCGGGTGTAGCAGCTGGTCGAGTTGGTTGGCCGGGACGCGTTGGAGCGCCTCGGGGCGTGAGATCAGCCCTTCATTCACCAGGTCGCACGCGATGCGCACGGCCGCGGCCGCCGTCCGTTTGCCCGTACGCGTCTGTAGGAGGTAGAGCTTCCCGCGCTCCACGGTGAACTCGAGGTCCTGCATGTCACGGAAGTGCCGCTCGAGCAGGGACTGCGTGCGTAAGAGGTCCTCATAGGCCTGCGGCAGCCGTGTCGCCATCTCCTCGATGGGGAGCGGCGTCCGGATGCCCGCGACGACATCCTCCCCCTGCGCATTCACGAGGAACTCCCCGTAGAAGCGTCGAGCCCCCGTCGAGGGATCTCGGGTGAAGGCCACGCCCGTGCCGGAGTCGTCGCCGAGGTTCCCGAAGACCATCGCGACGATGTTCACGGCCGTCCCCGGGGTCTCGGGGATCCCGTTCACCCGACGGTAATCGACCGCCTTCTTGAGGGTCCACGATCGCCAGACCGCCTCGATCGCCCCCCAGAGCTGGACGCGCGGGTCCGCAGGGAAGGGGGCGCCCGTCACCGACAGGATGAGTTGCTGGTACTCGAGGACGAGGGTCTTCAGCGCCTCGGCCGGTAATTCGGCGTCGGTCTTCACCCCGTTCACGAGTCGCTTGGCCGCCAGCAGGTGCTCGAAGTCATGGATCGGCACGCCGAGCACCACGTCGCCGTACATCTGGAGGAGGCGGCGATAGGAGTCGTAGGCGAATCGAGTGTTCCCGCTCTGTTCCTCGAGGCCGAGGACGGTGTCGTCGTTCAGGCCGAGGTTGAGGATGGTCTCCATCATCCCCGGCATCGAGACGCGAGCGCCAGAGCGGACCGAGACGAGCAGGGGGTTGTGCCGATCCCCGAATCGGCGCCCCGTCGATGTCTCGAGTCGGGTGAGCGCGCGCTCGACCTCGTCTCGCAGGCCGCTCGGGGCGCGCCCCTCACGAAGGTAGTGATCGCAGAGCGGGCAACCGATGGTGAACCCCGGGGGGACCGGGACCCCGAGAATGGTCATCTCGGCGAGGTTGGCCCCCTTCCCGCCGAGGAGGTCCTTGTCGTCCTTGGTGCCCTCGGCGGTGCCATTCCCGAAGAAGAAGACCGATTGCTGCACGACGAACCTCCACGACAGGTGAACGCGACACCCGCCCGGTCAGCCGAGGCGAAGCTTCTCGGGGACGGTCGGCGGACGGGTGGGATACTGGCCAGAGAAACAGGCGTGACAGAAGCCGGAGGGGCCGTCGGGGACCGCATCGAGCATCCCCTCGAGGGAGATGTAGCCCAGCGTGTCCACGCCGATCCGCCGCGCGATCTCCTCCACCGAATGGTTCGCGGCGATCAGCTGTTCCCGGTCCGGGGTATCGATCCCGTAGTAACAGGGACCGGTGATCGGAGGGGAGGACACCCGCATGTGGACCTCACGGGCCCCGGCGGCCCGGACGAGCGCGACCAGGCCGCGTGTGGTGGTGCCCCGGACGATCGAATCGTCGACCATCACGACCGACTTCCCGGCGAGGATCTCCCGGACGGCGTTGTACTTGACCTTCACCTTCTCGTCGCGGCCTTGCTGCGTGGGCTGGATGAAGGTGCGCCCCACGTAATGGTTGCGGATGAGCGCGAGCTCCAGGGGGAGCCCACTCGCCTCGGAGAACCCGAGGGCGGCCGAGTTGGAGGAATCGGGGACCGAGAAGACGAAGTCGGCACCTGGGGCAGGATGCTCCGCGGCGAGTCGGCGTCCGAGGGCGCGGCGCGCGCGGTCGACCGAACCGCCGAAGACGCGGGAGTCCGGGCGCGCGAAGTAGACATATTCGAAGACGCACCGACGCGGCTCGGGGGCGGCGGTCATCTGGATCTGGCGCACGGTCCCATCCGGGCCCACCGCGAGGATCTCCCCTGGTGCGACCTCGCGTTCGATCGTCGCCCCGACGATGTCGAGGGCACAGCTCTCCGAGGCGAAGACGTAGGCCCCATTGAGGCGACCCATGACGAGCGGTCGCCACCCCAGCGGGTCCCGGGCCGCGACGAGGGTGTCGCCGATGATCACGAGCAGGGAGTACGCGCCCTCGATCCCCTGGAGCGCCTCCGCGAGCTTCTCTTCCGGCCGTTCGGCATGGGCCCGCGCGAGACGGTGGACGATCACCTCGGAGTCCATCGTCGAACTGAAGATCGACCCCTGGTCCTCGAGCGACCGCCGCACCTCGGTGGCGTTGGTGAGGTTGCCGTTGTGCGCGAGGGCGATGTGCCCCCCCCGGAAGCGCACGAGGGCGGGCTGCGCATTCTCGATCGTGCTCGACCCCGCGGTGGAGTACCGCGTATGGCCGACTGCCACGGGGCCCGACAGGCTCCGCATCGACTCCGCGGTGAATTTGTCGGAGACGAGGCCCATCGCGCGGAGGACGTTCACCGCGCCGTCCTTGACCGCGACGATCCCGGCCGACTCCTGTCCGCGGTGTTGGAGCGAGTAGAGCCCGAGGTGGGTGAGGGCGGCCGCATCGGCGTGCCCGGAGATCCCGAAGATGCCGCACATCAGCGCGTCCCTCCCGCCGTCTCAGTGACCATCTCCGCGGCGGCGCGCGCCATCGCCCGCGGGATCGCCTCGTGGTACGCCGTCGCGAGGCGGCCGATGCTCGTGGTGAGCGTGCCCTGCGCCGTGGTGATGCGGAGGCCCGCGGCGGCCGGAGCCACCGTGCCGATCACGCGCGCCGGGACGCCATGACGCTGGGCGATCGCGAGCACGGCATCTGCGTGTGCGGTGGAGACGACGATCCGCCCCTGCGCCTCGCCGAAGAGCAGGGCGCGGGACGCCAGGGTGCCCCATCCCGTGACATCGATCATCGCCCCGGTCGGGTGCGCGCGGTCGCCCATGCACGACTCGGCGATGGCCACGGCCAGGCCGCCCTCCGAGCAATCGTGGGCGGAGCGCACATGCCCGGCGCGGATCGCCTCGAGGATCGTCCCGATCACCGCCCGTTCGCGGTCGAGGTCGCAGTGCGGCGGGGCCCCGGCCACGACCCCGTGGATCCAACTCAGGTACTCGGAGCCGCCGATCTCGTCGGTGTTCTCCCCCAAGAGGATGATCGCATCTCCGGGCGTGGTGAAGGTCATGCGGGTGGCGTGGGCCGCGTCGTCGAGCACACCCACCATCCCGATCGTCGGGGTGGGGTAGACCGCCCCCTGCGGATTCTCGTTGTACAGGGAGACGTTCCCGCCGGTCACCGGGGTCTCGAGTGCGCGGCAGGCGTCGCCCATCCCGTAGACCGCCTCGCGGAACTGGAAGAAGACCTCGGGCTTCTTGGGATTCCCGAAGTTGAGGCAATTGGTGATGGCGCGCGGGGTGGCCCCGGTGCAGGCCACGTTGCGCGCCGCCTCGGCCACCGCGATCCGTCCCCCGACGCGCGGGTCGAGATAGACGTAGCGGCCGTTGCAGTCGGTCTTCACCGCGATCGCCTTCGTGGTGCCACGGATGCGGATGACGGCGGCATCCGCGGCGCCAGGCCCGCTCACCGTCCCCGTACGCACGGTGGAGTCGTACTGCCGATGGATCCACTGCTTGCTCGCGATGGTCGGCGACTGCAGGAGCCGCTCGAGCGTCCACGCGGGATCCGCCTCCTCGGCCTTCGGGGCGATAATGGTGACGTCGCGCGACCGGCGCGCGATCGCCTCGTCACTCTCTCGGGCCTCCGGGTGGTACTGCGGGCAATCGGTGACGAGCCGCGTGCCCGGGAACTCGGCGACGACCCGATCCCCCTCGGTCACGCGGTAGACCGGTTCCGCGATCACCTCACCGATCACCTCGGCCACGAGATCCCACTTGTTCAGGATCGCGCGGACCTCGGCCTCGTGCCCGCGCTTCGCGACGACGAGCATCCGCTCCTGCGATTCGCTGAGGAGGATCTCGTACGGCGTCATGCCCGTCTCGCGGACCGGCACCTTCGTGGTATCGATGGTGACCCCGACGTCGCCACGCTCCGCCATCTCGGCGCTGCTGGAGGTGAGGCCGGCCGCCCCCATGTCCTGGATCGCGACGATGTGCCCGCTGCGGATCAGCTCGAGGGAGGCCTCGAGGAGGAGCTTCTCGGTGAAGGGGTCCCCGACCTGCACGCGCGGGCGCTTCGCCTCGGTCGCCTCGGAGAGATCCTCTGAGGCGAAGGAGGCCCCATGGATCCCGTCGCGCCCGGTGCGCGCACCGACCGCGATGATCGAGTTCCCGACCCCCTCGGCCTTCGCGCGGATCAGTTCGTCCTCCCGGAGGAGGCCCACGCACATCGCGTTCACCAGCGGATTCCCCTCGTACGCCGCGTCGAACATCACATCGCCGGCCACGGTGGGGATGCCGACGCAGTTGCCGTAGTCGCCGATCCCCTTCACGACCCCCGCCACGAGGTAGCGGACGCGCGGGGTCTCGAGGGAACCGAAGCGGAGGGAGTTGAGCATCGCGATCGGGCGTGCGCCCATCGTGAAGACGTCGCGCAGGATCCCGCCGACCCCCGTCGCCGCACCCTGATAGGGCTCGACGGCCGACGGATGGTTGTGCGATTCGATCTTGAAGGCGATGGCCAGGCCGTCGCCGATGGAGATGACCCCGGCGTTCTCCCCGGGGCCCTGCAGGACCCAGGGGGCTTGGGTGGGGAGCGTCTTGAGGACGGGGCGCGAGTGCTTGTAGGAGCAGTGCTCGCTCCAGAGTGCGCTGATGATCCCCAACTCGGTGAAGGTCGGGGGGCGCTCGAGCATGCGCTCGAGGCGGCCGTACTCATCCATCGTGAGGCCGTGCTCGGCGACGAGGGCGGGCGTGATCGCCGGATCGCCGGGGCGGGGCTGGGCAGCAGTGGTCACAGGCGGTAGGGAATCAGGCCTTGGTCAGGGCCAAGAGGGAGCGAAAGAGGATCAGGCCATCGGTGGAGCCGAGGAGCGGATCGAGGGCCCGTTCCGGATGCGGCATCAATCCGACCACGGTCCCCGTGTCGTTCGTGACGCCGGCGATGTTGCGGAGCGAACCATTGGGATTGGCCGCGGCGGTCGGGTGCCCGGCGGCATCCACGTACCGGAAGACCACCCGGCCCTCGCCCTCGAGGCGATCGAGGGTCGCCGCATCGGCCGCGTAGCGACCGTCCCCGTGCGCGATGGGCATCGTGAGCAGCGCCCCGCGCTGCGCGTCGCGGGTGAAGATGGTGGCGGTCGACTCGACGCGGAGCGTGACGGGCATCGATCGGAACTGGAGATGATCGTTGCGGAGCAGGGCGCCCGGGAGGAGGCCGGCCTCGCAGGCGATCTGGAACCCGTTGCAGATCCCGATGACCGGACCGCCACGCTTGGCATGCGCGGCAACCTCCTGCATGATCGGCGCGAACCGGGCGATCGCCCCCGCGCGCAGGTAGTCGCCGTAGCTGAATCCCCCGGG
>CAIVJV010000171.1 GCA_903906325.1 uncultured Gemmatimonadota bacterium | reverse complement strand
GATCGGTGCGATCGCTGGTCGTACGGTCCCAGCGACGGAGCCGGGCGAGGCCGACCCGGGCCGCCGCGCGCTTCACCGCCCCGAACCCCGACCCGGCGAGATACGTCTCCTGTAGGTCCCAGGCATACCGCACCGGCGTATGGCAGTAGGTGAGATGCAACTGATCGGGACGGCGCGTGCGCGCCCCCTTCGCCACACAGTGGCTCGAGGAGATCACGAGATCGTAACCGCGGAGGTCGAACGACTCCACCGCCTCGGGGAAGATCGGCAGGAGGGCGCGGAACCCCTGCCGTCCCCCGGTGAGCCGCTGCAGGAACGACGTCCGCACCGGCCGCCCACGATAGCGCCCTGGCGCCTCCCCCGGCATCGCACAGACCAGTGCGAAGAGATCGGCCTCGGGGAAGATCGTCAGCAGTTCGTCGACCACCCGCTCCGACCCCGCGTGACCGGTGAGCCACTCATGCACGATCGCGACGCGTCGCCCCGCGGGGAGTGGCAGCGGACTCATCCCGTGATCGCTTCCTTCATCTTCGCCCAGAAGCCCTTCTCCCGCTTCTCCGGCGGCTTCTGCTGCATCGCACCGAGTTGCTCCACCAGCGCCCGCTCCTCCCGGGAGAGCGTCGAGGGCGTCCACACCTGCACGCGCACATGCAGATCACCCGTCCCGCTGGCATTCACCCGGGGGAGTCCCTTGCCTCGCATCGTGAAGACATGCCCACTCTGCGTCCCCGCTGGGATGTCGAGCGAGAGCGTCCCCGTGATCCCGGGGACGTCGACCGCTGCGCCGAGGGCGACCTGGGGATAGCTCACCAAGACCTCGCAATAGAGGTCCTCGCCATCCCGCTCGAAGCGTTCGTCCTCGACCACATCGAAGATCACCAGCACGTCGCCACGCGGCCCGCCGCGCGTGCCGGCATTCCCGACCCCGCGCATCTGCATGTACTGCCCCGTGGCGACCCCGGCGGGCACCTTGATGTCGAGCGTGTGATCGGCGCGCATGCGGCCGTCCCCGCGACACTCGGCGCACGGCGACGCGATCGTCGTGCCTTCCCCGCGACAGCTCGGGCAGGGCGCGACGCTCACGAACTGCCCGAAGAAACTCTGTTGCGCCCGGCGCACCTCCCCCTGGCCCGCGCAGGTCGCGCACCGTTGCGGCGTGGTGCCGGGCTCGGCCCCCGACCCGTCGCAGCGTCCGCAGGGGTCGAGGAGCTTGAGCTTCACCGTCTTGGTGACGCCGGTCGCGACCTCCAACATCGTGAGGGGCAGATCGAGCTTGATGTCCGCACCGGCGCGCGGGCCGTTCGACTGACGGCCTCCGCCACCGCCGAAGAGGTCGCCGAGCCCGAAGTCGCGCATGAAGATGTTGAGGGCCTCGGAGAGGTCCACGTGCTGGAAGCCCCCACCCCCGCCACCGCCGCGGAGCCCCGCCTCACCGTAGCGGTCGTAGGCGGCACGCTTCTGCGGGTCCCGGAGCACATCATAGGCCTCGGTGACCTCCTTGAACCGCTCCTCCGCCTCCTTCGACCCCCCATTGCGATCGGGGTGGTACTGCATCGCGAGCTTGCGGTACGCCTTCTTGATGTCGTCGTCACTCGCCGTCTTCTCGACGCCGAGGGTGGTGTAGAGATCAGCCATTGCAGGACCGGAGAAGCCAGGGTGGCACCGCAGCCCTGCCAGCACGGCGGGCCACGGAGGGAAGATACCTACCCATGGGGCAAATCGGGTGCCACGGCGCCCGGCCGCTCAGTCGATCCCGCTGACCTTGGCGCGGAGGCGGTAGTACCCGCGTCCCACGAACTCTCGGAGCACGCGGTCGGTGTCCTCGAGCGCCTCGGCATACGGCAGGTAGTCCATCGGGGTCCGGGCGCGGAGGTCGTGCCGAAAGTCGACAGGAACGGGGGTCACCTCGAAGCCCTGCTGCTCGAAGAGCCGGCGCGCGCGCGGCATGTGATAGGCCGAGGTCACGAGCAGGACCCGATCGCCGATCGCGAGGGAATCCACGAGGGTGCGGACCGCGACAGCCTCCTCGGCCGTGTTGGCCGCGATGCGCGTAAGGGCGAGCCGGGAGGCCGGAACACCCTGCGCGACCGCCTCGTCCCACAGGAACTCCCCCTCCGGCGGCATGCCACGCATCCACGGCACCTGACCCCGCGTGAGGATGAGGCGGGGCGCCCGCTCCGCTCGCAGCAGCGCGATCCCACTCACGAAGCGATCGACGCCGTCGCCCCACTCGAAGACGCGCCCACGCGACGCAGGCGAGGCGGACGTCATCCCACCAAGGACGACGATCGCATCGACGCGTGGTGCCTCCTCGGCGCGCCCTCGCACCATCCCACGCTCCGACCGAGCCACGAGCCACTGCGAGACCACCGGGGTGCTCGCCACGAGGAGGACCCCGAGCCCGACGAACACCGGCCACCGCCGCCGCGTGATCGTGCCCCACAGCACGAGCCCCGCCACGACCACGAGGGGCGAGACGAGTAAGGGGAGGAGCTTGTGGAGGTAGATCAGGACGCGTGCCTACGCCAGCAAGTCGGTCACGAGCGACGAGGTGTGCGTCACCAAGGCGATCACCTTCTCGTACGGCATCCGCGTCGGACCGATCACCCCGATCACGCCCGTCAGACTCCCGGCCGTGTACTCCGCCGTGACGAGGGTGAGGCCACCGAGGAGCGCCGTACCATGCTCCCCCCCGATGGTGATGGAGACCCCCGGCTGCGCGGCGCGCGACCGGAGGACCGTCGCCAGCTGCGATCGCGTCTCCGTGAGGGCGAGGAGCCGCTTCATCGACTCGCCGGTGGCGAACTCCGGTTGATCGGCCAGCACGGAGGGCTGGCCGAGCACCACCGTCTCCTCATCAGCGACCGTGCCCACGTCGAAGAGCTGCTCCCCTTCCTGTACGAAGATGTTGAGCAGCTCCCCGGCGCCTCCCAACCCCGGTGCGGTCGGCGCGGCGTCTCGGAGCCGGGCCCCGAGCGTCACCCGGATCTCCGCGAGCGAGAGCCCGGCGAGCCGCTCGTTGAGCACGCGCTGCACCTCCGCGATCGCCTCGTCGGCGATCTCGCCCCGCATCTCGACGAAGATCGTGCGCACCGTCCCACCGCGCAGGGTCAGGACGAGGATCAGCTTCTCGGTGGTGAGCCGCACGAGCTCGAGACGCAGCAACACCGTCTGATCGAGCCGCGGCCCCAGTGCGAGACCCAACTCCTGCGTGAGCACGCCGAGGGACTGCGCCGCCCGCCGGAGGATGGTCTCGATCGCTGAGCTCCCCGTCCCGATATCCTCCGCGAGGCGATCGCGCTCGGCGGGTGGGAGCGGCTCCAGCCGCATCAGCGAGTCGACGTAGGTGCGGTACGCCTTATCGGTGGGGATCCGGCCCGCCGAGGTGTGCGGGTGAAAGAGGAACCCCTTCTCCTCGAGGTCCGACATGGTGTTGCGGATCGTCGCGGGGGAGACCCCGAGCCCGAAGCGGCGGGAGATCGTCCGAGATCCTGCCGGCTCCGCCGTCTCCACGTATGATCGGACGACGCACTCGAGCACACGACGCTCACGTTCGGATAACTCTGACAACGCCATGGGTCGCAGATTACGAGCGGCTTCGAACCGAAGTCAAGGCAGCGGCGAGGGCATCGAGACGCAACCAACCATCGGGGGTCAGGACGAGCCGGTCACCCACCCGGCGCCCCCACCCCGCCTCGATCCACGACGCGATGCAGTCCTCGTCCTCCGCGCGACGCACCAGACCATCGATGGTGCGGAGTCCCAGATAGACCGCCTCCGCCAGCCGCTCCGCGGGACCGATGACCTCCGAGCCGCCGATGGGGTCGATCCCGCGGTCCACCTGGTCCGACCATTCCGCGTAGGCGGCCGTGTTCCACCGCCGTACCTGCCCGTCGAACCCGTGGGCGGAGGGTCCGAGGCCGAGGTAGGGGGCACCTGACCAATACGCCGCGTTATGGACCGCACGGTGCCCCGGGCGCGCGTAGCTCGAGACCTCGTAATGTTCGAACCCCGCCGCCGTCAGCTGCGCATGGGCGAGCAGGAACTCCTCGGCGTATCGCTCCTCCGGCGCCTCCTCCACCGCGCCGCGGGCGGTCCATCGACCGAGGGGGGTCCGCGGCTCGACGGTGAGGCCGTAGACCGACAGGTGCGTCGGCTCCAGCTGGAGCGCGCGCTCCAGGTCCGAGGGCAGGCGACCCGCGCCGACCCGGTCGGGGATCGCGAAGATCAGGTCCAGGGAGATCGCCCCGATCCCCCCCTCCCGGATCCTCCGGACCGCGGTCTCCGCCTCCGCCGGGGAGTGGCCCCGGTGCATCCAGCGGAGCACCTCCGG